>CAMCDO010000064.1 GCA_945873585.1 Verrucomicrobia subdivision 6 bacterium
AGCATGTCGACGATGATGCCACCGTCGTCTTCCTTGCGATAATTCCAGGACGGGCGTTGGAGCTTTTCGAACTTCCCTGGGAATACCCAGTAGCCGAACTCTCCGCGGACAGAGAGGATTTTACCGAAGAATCCGGTGTCGATGAGGTAGCGCAGTTTGAGAAGTCCAGGGAGCCAGAGTTTATCTTGGACTACGCCATTCTTAAGCCCTGCGGCAGTGACTTCCTTGGCCAAGGCGAGAGCTTCCTTGGAGGTAGTGGCGGTGGGCTTTTCGCAGTAGATATGTTTTTTAGCGGCGATGGCTTTGCGTACTCCGATCGGGCGCTGGCCGGTGAGAGTGGAATCAAAGTAAATCTGGTTCGCGGGATCCTTAAGAGTGGCATCGAGATCGGTGGAGACGCGGGTTATACCGTGGGCGGCGCCCAAGGTGCGGAGTTTTTCCTCGCTGCGACCGACGAGGATGGGATCGGGCATAATGACTTCGCCTGGTTTGATCTGGACGCCACCCTGTTTGCGGATGGCGACGATGGAGCGGATAAGGTGCTGATTGGTGCCCATGCGGCCAGTGACGCCGTTCATGATAATGCCGACTTTATGTTCTTTCATATTTTCCTTTGGTTAGTGTTTTTTTGGGTCAGGGTTTTTTTGTGCACTGGGGTTGAGCACCCGCCGGAAGGGCGGGAACATCGATGCCTGCTTTGGGAAGGGTGCCTTCGAGCTCTTGTTTCCAGTGGGCAACATCTCCCGCTGGGCCGTAAACGTAGATCATTCTCATGGGTTTGTCTCCCGTGTTGGTCAGCTGGTGAAAAACTTTGGAAGGAATGAAGACGGCTTGGCCTGTTCGAACAGCTCGGCGTTCTCCGCCGAGGCACATTTCTCCTTCTCCCTCGACGATGAAGTATACTTCTTCCTGCTCTTGGTTGTGCCAAGGAACTTGGCCTCCATTGGGTTCGAGGGTGACGTTGCCCATGGAAAAGTTCTTTGCTTGGACAGGGGAAAGACCGCCAACGAGATTCTGAGTACGACGACGGGCGGGATAGGTACGGCCTTGGATTTCGTTGAGGTCTGCAATGATCATAGTTTATCTCCAAAGAAGGTGAGGTACGGTTTTCCGTCGGCGAGGCGGAGTAGGTAAAGAGCGAGTTCGCGAAGGTGGTAGTCGCCCCACATGGCGGCCTCGCCACAGGGGACTTTGCGCCCTTTCGGAATATGGTCCCAACCGTTGGGGCGGTGATAGACGGTGTGGAGGAGAAGGCCCTCGTGCTTGGGATCGGAGGAGAGGTAGGGCTCAGAGAAAAGAGTCCGAGCGGTGGTCAGTCCAGCGGCGAGATAAGTTTGGGCAGCTTTTTTGTCGCCTTTTTTCTCGAGGATGCGGGCGAGGCGGAGAAGACCTTGAGCGGAGATGGCGGCGGCGGAACTGTCGACGGGTTCGTGTTGATTGAAAGGATCGGCGGGGCGGTTGAGGTAATCGCCGAGATGAACGAGGCCAGGGGCGCCCGTATCCCAGTAGGGAATGCCGTCGGTGGGAGTTTCGCGAAGGTAGAAGTCGGCGGTGATGCGGGCGACTTCGAGGTAGCGATCGAGGATCTTTTGTTTTCCTCCAAAATCTTTGAATTCGGATTCGGGGAGAAGCTCAAGGAATTCGTACTGTTCGGGGAAACCGCAGAGGAGCCAGGCGTGACCGCGGGTCCAAGTGGTAAAGGCGGAGTAGCCTTGCTGGGTGGAGGGGCAGCGGTAAGCGCCGTCGGTGACATTAAAAATGGATTCATGAACGACACGGCCTGGAACGTCGTAGGTGTCGCGACCTTTGCCGTAGTAGACATTGTAACGGGCGGTGGTTTCGGCGTGTTGCAGGGAGCGATGGAGGAGATTGATTTTGGCATCGTTTTCTCCCATGAGCCGATGACCGAGAATGTGGGCAAGGCTGAGGGCGCGAAGAGAGCGGATGGTATCGGAGAAGAGAGACTGAGGGCCGTTGAAAGAGCGGATGTAGCCGAGCTCGGGGGTGAGTTGGGTCCAGCGGGAGGCTTGGACGGCGCCGCTGGCTTTGAGGGCGAGATCGTAGAAGTGGGATTCCCAATCGCTGGAGGGGAGACGACCTTCGCGGAGGAGTCGGCGCAGATTGCCGAAGGTGCTGACATTGTTGAAGCCGTGATCGTGGACCCCGATGTGGGTGGCGTGGACGGCCATTCGGCGGAGGGTGGCGTCGCGGCCGATCTGGAGCATGGATTCATCTCCAGTGGCATCGTACTGGAGGATGGCAGAGCCGTAGACGAAGCCTTCGGTCCACTCGGTCCAACCGCGGGAGGTGTATTTTCCCTCGATGGTAAAGACGGGGGTGCCGTCCGACTCTTTCCATCGTTTCTGGAGGGAGAGGATTTTTGGAGCGGAGGCCTCAAAAACCTTCTTAGCGGAAGCTTGGAGACTTTTCGGGGTGAGGGAGGTGTCGCTTTGGATCATGGGATTAGAGTCGGCGCAGGTGGAATCCGCCGTCGAGGTAGATGACATCGCCGGTACTGAAGGGGAAATCGCCCCGGCAGATGGCTTTGGCAGCGAGGCCGACGTCTTCGGGTTTTCCCCAGCGTTTTTGTGGGACGAGGCCTTCGGCGATGAGTTTGTCGTACTTGTCTTTTACGCCAGTGGTCATGTCGGTTGCCATGACGCCGGGGCGAAGCTCGATGACTTGGACGCCTTCGGCGGCGAGGCGGGTAGCCCAGAGTTGGGCGGCCATGGCGAGGCCGGCTTTGGAGATACAGTATTCCCCGCGGTTGACCGAGGCGGTGTTGGCGGAGATCGAGGTGACGAAGATTAGTTTATAGCCACCTGGGAGAAGAGATTTTCTTGGGTTAGCGAGCCAGTATCGGGCGGCGAGTTGGGTAAGGAAGTAGGGGCCCTTAAGATTCACGCTAAGGACCTCGTCAAAGATTTCCTCTTTGGCGTCTGGGAGATCGGCACGTTCGCGGGGGGCGATGCCTGCATTGTTGATTAAGGCATCGAGGCGACCGAATCCGTCGAGAACCCGCTGGATTAGGCTGGCGCGGTCTTCGGATGAGGCAAGTTGCGCGGGAACGGCGAGGAACTTCTGATCTTTGGTTTTGGCGACAGCTTGGCAGGCGGTGACGGTTTCCTCCGCGGCTTGGCGATTGGAGGCGTAGTGGATCGCGAGATCGTAGCCTTCGGGGGCTAGGCTGAGGGCGACTCCGCGGCCGAGCCCGCGGCTGGCGCCGGTGATGAGAATGACAGGTTTTGGCATGAATAGAAGAGTACTTCAGCGAGGAAAGAAAGAGGATGGAAGAAACCGCTTTCTTTAGCACAAAAACGACTTTATTTTATGTCCTAATGAAGATTCGCTCTAAAAGTCCGTTTCGGGAGGCTCCCCTCCAGCCGTTGCTTTTGAGGAATCTGCAGTTGCGCTGCGGGGACTGGTCGATCCGATCGCTTCGGGTCAACCGACATCTGCAACCGTTCGACCGGGTGGCACCTCACACGCACACTCATGGGCAGTTGCTTTTGTATTTGCGTGGGCGTGGGGAGCAGCAGGTGGATCAGAAAAAATGGTCGGTGGGAGCGGGGGCGGTTTTCTTTATTCCTCCAGGAAAAAAGCATGCGTTTCGAGAGACGGGTCCGAGGCGGGCGATCTGTCTGGTGGTGGATTTAGCGGGTGGAGGTGTCAGGCGGTGGGGTTTTCGGCATGGATTTCTTCCAGCGGAGCGGATGGCGGAGGTGCGGCAGAGGGTGGCGCGGATGGGGGTGGGTCGATCGAGTGGGTTGGAGCTTTCGGCGGGGAGTGCGGCTCTACTTGTTTTGGATGTATGTCGGCAAGCATGTCGAGGCGGTGCCGTAAAAAACGAAGTGGGTTCGCCAGTTATTCGGCGACTGGAGCGGGTGTGGAGGATGGATGAAGAGGGGAAGTGGCCGAGTCCTAGAGAGTTGGCCAAGCGGGTGGGATTGCAAAAAGATTATTTGAATCGAATGGTACGGCTCTCTTCTGGCTTAACTTTGGGTCAGTGGAGGGCGGGTGAACTGTTGCGATCGGTGGAAGCGGACATCAAAAAAGGGCTAAGAGTTTTTGAAGTGGCTAGTAGGGCGGGCTTTACTGATCAGAACTACTTTTCGAGGTGGTTTCGTAAGCAGACAGGTCTTGCCCCAACTAGGTGGCGTAAATAGCTGATGCATAGAGACATGATTTGTATTTTAATATGATCTGTTAATCTAACTTCTGTTGGTAATTGTTCGCTTACAAGGCTAGAATTGTAAGTGAAGTGATAACTGTTTTCAGCAAAGATTGGCTTCGGACGAGGATCCTTATACTTTTCCGTTTTCTCTGCTTTGGTTCGATTGGAATCTTTTCGGTTAATGGGGGAATGGCAACAAGCTACTATGTGGACACAGCTGCCCAGTTTAATTCATGTACCGACAAGAGTGGGGCTAGTTTTTCCACTCTTAGGGCTGGGGATCGAGTTTATCTCAAAGGCGGTTCATGGGATGGATTAGTTAGCACGCTGACCGGTTCGATGACCGATGCGGAAGCTCAAGCGAATCCGGCTATAATTCTGGCGTGTGATGGAAATTATAGCCCGACGGTGGGTGTGGGTGGGGTGACTGTCAATGGCCTTACCGCCATCACTTTCAAAGGAACGGGGATCACTTTTTCTGGGGTTATTTTCAGCTCACAAAGCGGAATGAAAAAAGCCGGCAATTTTAACGACTACAGTGGCGGTAATAGCGATGTGATCCCTGTAATTAAGGAATCATCAGCTTACATGATCTCTCTGGATGGAGGGTCGCGGTATATGACCCTTTCTCATCTCAAATTCGCCCACTGTGGAAGGGATACCATCGATATTCTCAATAACGATCACTATGGCTCGTGGATCTACATGGAGGGCTACCGTCATACGATTCAGTACTGCGAAATGGAGGGCCGGGACTTCTACCCAAACGACATCAATGTTTCCGATCCCACTCTGCGGAAGTCGATTCGGCAGGCGACAGTCGTGATCTACAAGGACGCCAGCGACCTGCAATACGGGTACCACTCCATCCATCACAACTATTTTGGACCAAGGAAAATTCCAAACAGCGGAGATTCTCGATTGCCCACCGCGGCAGACGGTTCGCTGGCAGCGGATCTTTCCAACGGATGGGAATGTATTCGTGTAGGAAATAGTAGTTTCGTGGAGGTCGATTTTAACTGCACCATTGAAAAAAATACATTCTACCAGGCGATCCAGTCGGTCGATTTTCAGTCGGTGGCCAGCGTGACCGTGAACAACGGCGGATCAAGCTTTACCAGCGCTCCTGCGGTCAGCTTTACAGGAGGCGGGGGAAGCGGAGCGACCGCCACCGCAACGGTTTCTTCTACTGGAAGAGTGACCGCCATCACGATGACCAGCGGCGGATCGGGATACACCAGTGCTCCTGTGGTTGCTTTTTCAGGAGGTGGCGGCAGCAATGCCAAAGGAGCGGCGGTGATCGGCGACCCGGACGACAATACGGGGGAGCCGGAAATGATTTCGAACAAGTCCCGTCGGAACACCTACCGCTACAACACGATTTTGAACAACTATGGTCAACTTTGTCTCCGCCAAGGGGACTACTGCGTGGTTCAAGGGAACTACTTTCTCGGTGGGGGAAAGTATGATGACAACGGCCTCATTTCGTTGACAGAGACTCCGAACAATAAGATGGGCGGAGTGCGGGCCTTTGGCTTTGGCCATGTCATTGCCAATAACTACTTCTACAAGCTGAACGGTGACGGGATTCGTTCAGCACTTATCTTGGGCTCCGGCGCCACTGCCACAGGGACGCTTCCCAGTCTGATTAATGGAGCCAACGGTGCCGACTACGAAACGGCAAACTACACCCATGTGATCGGGAACAGCTTCATCGATTGTAAAGTTCTAACGCTGGATAATCAGAACGGATACACGAATCCGGTCTATGGAACTCAATTTCTAAATAACCTCATCCACTACAACTCCAATATCAGCGGTTTGGGAATCATTGTGGTTGTCACCACCGGCCCCTATGGAGCCCTCTCCGATCACGGGGGACGAGCGGAGGGAAATTATATTTATTCAGCCAACAGTTCCCAACGCGAATATGCTGGAAGTTTACTAGGAGCATCATTGAGCAATGTGATTAGTGGTAGTCAAAATTCTCTGATCAGCGGATTTTATGATGTGCTGGGAATTCCAGCAACAACTAGTCCTCTTCTCGGTAAAGCTTCTGCACTGCCTGCCGTCAACGACACGTCCGCATCGGTTTCTTCCACCGGGACGCCTTTTGACCTGGCCGGGACGGTGGCCACGTATGGCGCCCTGGATATGCGTGGGTTCTCCCGACCCTCAACAGGGCGAGATATCGGCAGCTATGAGGTGGAGGTAACCGGAGCAGGCAACCGTCCCTTAAGGCGAGCGGAAGTCGGTGTGGTGGCCGCCACTTATCCGAATGCAATTCAGGTGAATAGCATCACTCAAGGAGTTGCCTTTTCGCAGCAGTTAACCACCTTCTTTGGGACTGGAGCTTTGACTTGGTCTTATACAGGAACCTTGCCTGGGCCGATGAATCTTTCCAGCACTGGATTGCTGTCCGGAACAGCGTCGGTCCCCGGAACCTACCCGATCACCATCCGAGTGACCGATGTAAACGGAAGTTATGCGGAAACAAACCTGACGTTAGTCGTCATCATGACTTCGCCTCTTCTTCTGCAATATGCGTTGGGGGGATCGAGCGGTTCGACGGGGGTGAGTGAAGCCACGACGAGTTCGCTGGGGTCATCGACCTTCACGATGACAGCACTTGTCCGTACTGATGATTTGAAATTGAGTATTGTTCCGAAGGCTACAACCAGCCTGAGCGCCACTTGGGATTATCCAGTAACGACGACTGGAAAGAATGACGGGGTGAGTCAGGCAGAGGTAGGGACAGGTTGGGAAAGAAAAGTATTTACGGTGAGCCGAGCGTCGAACTCGAGGATATTCATGAAGATTGAGGTGAGTTATACGCCGTAAGACATGAAGTAGTGCCAGACGCGGAGCGGATCGGTTTTTTGGGTAATGCGGACACTAAGCCCCGACGCGGTTCGGGGTAGAGGTGCTAACCCTCCTTCGCTCAGTCTCGGTAAACCTCGCTGAGCTTCGGAGGGCGCCTGGGGCGGAAAGGGGATTAGGGAAGTTCAAAAGTGTGAAGGTGAGAATGTGGGAAAGTGGTTTTAGAGTTGGAAGCTTAGGTAGGGGCGGCATCTCCGAGGCCGCCTAGCTGGGCGATTGGGCACACAGAATTGAGTGCAGGCGTTCTCGGAGAGACCGCCCTACCAGTGTTATGGGGTGGGGTAGGTTTAGTCCTGCTGGCTAGCGGGGACGGGTAGGATAATTGATTCGGGCTCTGGATCGGGTTGTGAGGCGAGGCGGGCTTTGATCCGAGTGGGGGAGATAAGAACGACTTCTTTGACGAGACCCAGTTTTTCGAAAAGCCAGATGAGCCAGGCGGAGGAGTCGGGCTGGGTCCAGTGCATGCCGTGGCGGGCGGAGCGGGGAAAGGCGTGGTGGTTGTTGTGCCAACCTTCGCCCATGGCAAGAATTCCGAAGAGGAAGTTATTGCGGCTGGCATCGGTGGTTTCAAAAGAGCGACGGCCAAAGGTGTGACAGATCGAGTTAACCGACCAGGTGATGTGCTGGTTCATGAAGAGGCGAACGAAACCGCCCCAGACCAAGCCACCGAAGGCGCCCACGAGGATTGATTTTCCGAAAAAGAAGGCGGCGAGGGCTCCCACTCCTGTGGGGATGAGGAGGCCAGTAAAGACCCAGAGCCACCAGGTGTTGTTGATGGCAACGATGATGGGGTCTTTGAGAAGGGCGGGAGCGTAGCGTTGGATGTC
>CAMCDO010000065.1 GCA_945873585.1 Verrucomicrobia subdivision 6 bacterium
ACCTAAATCCCAGGACCCCCTCATGCAGATTGCTCTTCTCCTCACCACCGTTGCCAAAAAATCAGACGCCCGCCGCCTCGCCTCCGCCGCCCTCCAACACCGCGTCGCCGCCTGCATCCAAATTCTTCCCGGACTAGAATCCCACTACGTATGGAAAGGGAAGAAACTAATTTCCCGCGAGTACCTCCTTCTCGCCAAAACCACCCAGCGTAAATCTAAATCCTTAGAAAAACTCTGGAAAAAGATTCATCCCTACGATTGCCCCGAACTCGTCACTCTATCTGGCCGAGCCGCCGACGTTTACGCACGCTGGATCCAAGCCTCCCTCTCTCCTTAAGCCACCACCACCAGAGGAATCTCGTCTGGCAACTGCGCGGAAACTTCTCGCACCGTGTCCCCGCGCAATAGGTTCACCAGCACTCCTCGTCGCGTCCCCCCCAACACCACCAGATCAGCCCCTAAGGTCGCCGCCAACTCCACAATCATGTCCGACGCCTTGTTCGCCGTGCAGTACACCGGCGTCAGAGCTACCTTTTCATCCGAAGCCGCCCTCTTTATTTCACCAATCACCTCCTGCGCCTTCACGTCATCCCCCAACCGACCCACCACCTCCGCCGCCACCTTCACTTCCCGTACAAAAAGAAAGTATAACCTCGCCCCACGTAACTTCGCCTCCTGCAAAGCAAATTTTGCCGATGCCGTCATCCCATGCGCTGCCACGAAAATCCGACCCCCATCCTCCGGCAGTTCACTTCCCACCTCCTCTCTTACCCCCACCCCAACTCCAGCCCTCTCCTGCTCCACAATCTTCTCCCCTTTCCGACCCTGCGCCGCCTCCCGCAGGAAAAGACCCACCCCAGAGAGGATCACTGCGAAAAGAAAAGCGTGTGGCTTATTGAATGCAATCGTCAGCCAAATCGCCGACATCAACAACGCTGTCCCCGTCATCACTGCCCTTTGCCACCTCCTCATCGGTAAAGTTCGATCGAAGGCACACGAACTCAGATTCAAACCGATCGCCCCCGTCACCCCAATCGCATACAACGAAGCCAACGCTTCTAACCCCCTAGTCGATTCTAAAACTATCACCGGCAAAACGACCGCGGCAATCAACGGAACCCATGGAACCCCCTGCCGATTCAACATCCGAAACGCAGGCGGCAGATCCCCATCCTGTGCCATGCTAAAAAGAAGAGCGACGCTCGCCACAACCGCCGTATTCACGGCCGATAAAAGCAGAAGCCCCACGACCGCACCCACCACCCATGCGTACGTCGGCCCAATGTAATGATCCGCCATCGTCCGCAGAAAACTTTCTGGATGCAGAAAAGATTCTTTCGGCATTCCTGCAATCATCAGTCCCAGCACCGCTGTGATCAAACATACCTCGATCATCACTAGCCCGATCGCTTTTTTTGCCTGCAAATGTACCGACGGTTTTTCGGAAGAACTCCCCGGATCTAACTTCATCACCCCCGTCATATTCGCTACTGCCTCCACTCCAGACAGAGCCAGAACCATTCCGGTGAAAATCTTCCATCCCTCCCACAAGCTTTGCGTGGGCGCTTCCACAATTCTCTCCTGCCCCGAAAATATCCCCGCCGCGCTCAGCCCCACCAAAACCAACACAGCAGGCAAAGCCAAATAGACCGCAACACTTCCCGCCAAGCGTGGCCCAAAAGCATTCAAGACTCCTAGCCCAAAGATCGTCAGGGTTGCCCAGCGCACCGCTTCCTCATGCAAACCCAAATAGTTGTACGCCTCATACGCGCTGATCGAAGCGGTCACCACATATCCAGCAAACAAAAGCAGCGCCCCCACCACCCCCAATCTCGGACTGTGCCTCCGCGCCGCGTGATACACCCCACCCCCCTCTGGAAAGAATTTACAAACCCACACATAGTTACACCCCACTAAAAAAGTCAGACCGATAATTGCCGCTAAGTAGTACGGTGCCGCATACCCTGCCAAAAGCACCGCCAACCCAATTACATACGCCTTGCTCGTCCCCCAGTCCCCATAAAGCAGGGCCGCCGCCCTCAGCCAACCCACATTCCGAGGTCGACTCCCGCTAATGATCATTTCACTCATCGAGTTTTTAAAAATTCCTTCACGATCGGAGCCGTCATTCCCGACCGTACCATCGGCGTGATCAGATAAATTCCACGAAAATGCTCTGCCACCTCCCGCGCCAACTCCGCCGCCACCTCCCGCCCGTATTCCGCTTGCGCAGGACCCTCAGGCAAGGAACGAATCTTCTCCCTCACCGCATCCGGAATCGAAATCCCTGGCACTTCGTGGTGCAGAAAATCCGCATTGCGTGCACTCACCACCGGCATCACCCCCACCAAAACGGGAATGCCCAGTGGACCCAACGCCTCCTTCATTTTTCGTACCATTCCTTTTTCATATACGGGCTGAGTCATGACAAAATGAGCCCCACGCTCCATCTTCCTCTCCAGCTTTTTCACCTGCGCATCAAAATTGCGAGAGTTCGGATTAAAGGCCACCCCAATGACAAACTCCGCGCCCGTTCCAATTTCCCGTCCCGCTGAGTTTCTTCCCTCGTTCATCTGCCGAATCAGATCGATTAACCCCAGGCTGTTCACGTCGTAGACCGAAGTAGCTCCAGGATGATCCCCAAATTTCGAAGGATCTCCCGTCAGCGCCAAAACATGCCGATGCCCCAAAGTCGCCAAACCCATCAACTCACTTTGCAACCCGATCAGGTTCTTATCTCGGCATGCCAGATGGATCAGACAAGTCGTGCCCAACTTTTCCCGCAACAAGGTTGCTGCCGCCGTGTTCGCCACTCGCAAAATCGCCAGCGAGTTATCCGCAAGGGTCAACGCCGTCGTTCCCGCTTGAACCAACTCCTCCGCCGCTTTTAGAAATGGCCCCATATCCAGACCCCGTGGACTATCCAACTCCACCACCGCAATCCGCTCTTTCTTCAGTCGATCCAAAATCGATTCTTCCCGCTTCTGCCTTTTTTGCCCCTCAGGCGCAGCCACCGTAATTGCTTCCCGTTTGGGTTCCTCAGCCACCCGCAGTGCGGCCGCCAACTTCACCTCAACTAGCTTGGCTTTCAATGCCCGAATGTGGGCTGGGCTCACCCCCGAACCTCCTCCCAATAACCCAACTCCCAGCGGGGGTAGTGCCGCCATTCGTTCCGCAAAATAGCCAGGATGATTGGCGTAGAGATACCGCCCTTCCGAGAATTCTGGCTGACCCGCGTCAGGATAAGCCGCCAGAAACTTATCTCCACCGCTAGAAAATCTTCGGAGCAACGAGACACACCCACTCGGCCCAAACGCTGGCGCCACCCCCACCACCTCCGCCCCCGCTCGGCGCAGCTTCGCTGCCGTTTCCTCCCATTTTTTCCCACCGGGTAACGTGCCCTCACGGCCCGCCGACAATAAAGCGATCACTGGCAAGTGATGGAGCTCACGTACCGATCCAATCGCAATCTCCAACTCCTCAGGATCCCCAAACGCCTGTAAAAGAATCACCCCTGCCCCCCCATCGATCAGTGCCCCTGCCTGCGACCGGAAAAGATCCTCCGTCCCTTTCGCTCCCAACCCACTCCGCTCCACCCTCGCCAACCCGCTCGGCCCAATACACCCCGCCACCCAAGCCCCACTTTTGCCCACTTCATGAGCCGCCAGCTTCGATGCCTTCCAATTGATCTCATTTGCCTGACTTTCCAACCCGTGCCGCTTCAGCGCCTCTTTACCCGCCGCAAAACTATTCGTCGCGATCAGTTCCGCCCCCGCCTCAAGATAGGCGCGGTGCGCTTCACTCACTCGATCAGGCTCCGTTAGGTTCAGCCCTTCAAAACTCCGCCCTAAAGACACCCCCTCCGCATAAAGATAGGCAGCTACCGCCCCATCCCCTACAACCACCCTCGACCCAAGTGCTTCCAAAAGATTTGCCATAGCCGATCCTCTCAGCCACCGTTATATAAGTGAAATCTTCCTCTGACAGCGCGAAGCATGAAAACAAGCCTAACCCATTGGATCACAACATAGAACAACTTATTGAGGCCGCGGGAATCTCCGATCAACGGCAACTATTTAAAGAGATGATCTCCATGATTGTCGGTCTTGCCTCCGATGGCACCAATCAAGGCGACCTCAAACAATTCAAACGCGTCATGCGCGAAATCAAAGACGCCAACCAAGTCTTCGCCCCTTATCGCGGTATCAAAAAAATCTCCGTCTTCGGATCCGCCCGTACCCAACCGACATCCCCGACCTATAAAGCGGCCCACCGCTTTGGCCAACTCATGCAGGAAGCTGGCTATATGGTCATCACGGGCGGGGGAGAAGGAATCATGGGCGCCGCCCAAGCAGGCGCAGGACGCAAACACGGCTTCGCCCTCAACATCGAACTCCCTTTCGAACAGGAACCCAACGAAACCATTCGCGGGGATACCAAACTTTTCACCTTCAAATATTTCTTCACCCGCAAACTCAACTTCGTCAAACACTCCGATGCCATCGCCCTCTTTCCTGGCGGGTTCGGCACCATGGACGAAGCCTTCGAATCTTTCACTCTGATGCAAACAGGCAAAACCAACATCATCCCTCTCATCATGGTCGATGCCTCCCGTGGCAATTTCTGGAAAACCTTCGAGAAATATATGCGCGAACACTTACTCGGAGATGGTCTCATTTCCGAAGAAGACTTCACCCTCTTCAAAGTTACCGACGATCTCGAATTCGCTCGCCGCGAAGTGGTCAATTTCTACTACAACTTTCACTCCTATCGCTATATCGGCGATGTCATGCTCGTTCGAATGCAGCGCCAAATCCCCGGTGGCGCTCTCGTCCGTCTCAACGAAGATTTTCACGATATTCTCCGCCCCGAGACCCTCATCACCACCTGTGCAGCACCCTACCCTGAGGAAGCCAATGAACCCGAACTCGCCTCCCTCGCCCGCCTCTGCGTCCCCTTCAATCGTCGCAATCTCGGCAGACTTCGCGCCCTCCTCGACCGCCTCAACCAGTTCTAAACATCCGCGTGTAAGCACGCGTGAGCGGATCCCGCAACCGCAGGGCGCGGGAGCGGTCTCTCCGAGCCCCGATCGGAATCGGGGCGCGGACGCAGAACGCCTGCGTTGAATTCTGTGTCCTCAACCACCCAGCTAGGCGGCCTCGGAGATGCCGCCCCTACCTAAGCTTCCTATTTCAAAACTGGATCGTAGAACGTATTCCTCTGCACTGGCTCCCTCCCCGCCTCCCGAATCGCACGCTCCAAGTTTCCCCGCGTCTGCCCCACTGGCGTCTGCGCCCCCGCCATATGAAAAATCTTCTCCTCCCCAATCGTCCCATGCAGATCATCCGCACCATAACTCAATGCGATCTGAGCCAAAGGCAATCCCGTACTAATCCAGTACGCCGTAATGTGATCAAAATTGTCCAGAATGAGACGACTCGCCGCCAATACCCTCAACTCCTCCAGCGCACTCGCTCTGCGAATCTTTCCCAACTCCGCCAACCGCGTTTCCGCTGGCTCAAAGGCAAACGGCACGAAACCCGTAAAACCACCCGTCTCATCCTGCAACCCTCTCAGCTTTTCTAAATGATCCACTCTCTGCTCCGCCGTCTCCACATGCCCGTACAACATCGTCGCCGTACTCCTCCCCCCCATCCCATGCCAGATCCGATGCACCTCCAACCACTCCTCCGCCGACTCTTTCCCTCGACAAATCTGATCTCTCACCCCCGCATCAAAAATCTCCGCCCCGCCACCCGTCAACGCCCCCAACCCCGCCTCCTGCAAATCCTTCAGTACCTCCGCAATCGACTTCTTCGCTACTCGCTCCGCCAAATGCCGAATCTCAATCGCCGTAAAAACTTTTAACGTCGGCCTCGGCAACAACCCCGCCAAACCTCTCAACATCTCCAAATAAAACGAGTAGGGCAAACTCGGATGCAACCCCCCCACAATATGAATCTCTGTCACCCCCTGCGCCACCGACTTCCTCGCCACTTCCGTCATCTCCTCCACCGAAAACTCAAACGTCCCAGGATCCCTCTTTTTCCGGGCAAAGGCACAAAACTGACAACTCAAAATACAAACGTTCGAATAATTTAAATATCGGTTGAGCACATAACTCGCCCGCTTGCCCACCTTCCGTTCTCTCACCCGATCCGCCAACTCCCCCAGCTGGTGCAATTCCGCATCCCGAAAAAGATAGGCTCCCTCCTCAGAAGACAATCTCTCCCCCGCCTCCGCCTTCTTTTCAATTTTTTCCCAGACGCTCATTTCCAAAAAATCTCCCACACCACACCCCCCAGTACGAGTCCACTCACCATCGCATTCGCCTCAAAAAATGCCTTCTGCCTTTTTTCGGGTTGCCTTCCCCAGACCGCCTCTACCCCCAACACCAGGCAAATCACCACCCAGACCGCTCCATATCTCCACCCAAAACCAGCCATCCAGCCGAACCCCCCCAAACAAATTACCGCCAACCCATGCAACCCACTCGCCATCCTCAACGAAACCCTCTCTCCAAATCTCGCTGGAAAACTTTTCAGTCTCTCCCTGCGATCAAACTCCCGATCCTGCAACGCATAGATCAGATCGAATCCCGCCACCCAAAATCCAACCGCCGTTCCCAAGACAATCGGCACCCAAGAATCGAACTGACCCCTCACCGCCAACCACCCCCCCACCGGAGCCGTCCCCAAAGCCACCCCCAAAAACCCATGGGAAGCCCATGTAAATCTCTTCGTCAGCGAATAAAAACAGACAATCCCAAGTGCCACTGGACTCAGCATGAAACACAAAGGATTCAAAACCCACGCTCCACCCACCAACAACCCCGCCCCACCCACTATCGTCACATACGCGGTCGTTTTGGAAACGAGGGTCGACCGCACCGCCGTCCGAGGATTCTTCTGATCAATCGACCAGTCCGCCAACCGGTTGAACGCCATCGCCGCCGTCCTCGCCCCTACTAAGCACACGAGTACCCCAAACAGAACCCTCCCATCGGGCACACCATCCGCCGCCACCAACATCGCTGCCAACCCAAACGGCATGGCAAAGATCGTGTGGGATATTTTGATAAACTCTCCCCATCGCTTGAATGCTGAAAACATTTACACACTCTACCACAACTCAACCTACCGATTAAAACCCTCACCTCCAACCCATAGGGCGCATCATTTCGGTACACCGATTCAAACCTCAACCCTCTCAAACCAGGTAGGGCGGTCTCTCCGAGAACGCCTGCGTTGAATTCTGTAAGCTCAACCGCCCAGCTAGGCGGCCTCGGAGATGCCGCCACTACCTAAGCTTTCTACTTCCGCGCGTAAGCGCGTCCCGCAACTGCGGGAAAAATTCACACCTTCACACCTTCACACTTTCCCACATTCTCACATCTGGAATCCCTTTCCGTCCCGCGTCTGCGCCCCGACCCGCGTCGGGGCTTTGCGGCCTTAGCGTGAGCAATCCACGCGAAAGCGCGCGTAAGCGCGTCCCGCCCATGCGGTGACGTGTCCCGCAAACGCGGTGACGCATCCCTCATTCGCGCGACAACGTAGGCTCAACCGACCATCCCCAACACGCATGTAGGGCGGGCAAGATGCCCGCCCTACATCTCGCTTCATCCTCAGTCTTCGTCGGCTATTTTTCCCTCTTAGTTATGGCAGGTGTACCCGGTCGTAGATGGTATCGAGCAAGGAGGTACTCCCACTGGTGACATCCTCGCTTAGCT
>CAMCDO010000066.1 GCA_945873585.1 Verrucomicrobia subdivision 6 bacterium
GGGTTCGTGGTGAAAAGGTCATCCCCCACGATTTGGATTTTCTCACCCCAGGTTTGAAAAAACTTCTTCCATCCTTCATGGTCCGTGTCGGCGCAGGGATCCTCAATCGAAAGCACTGGATATTTTCGGCACCACCCGCTCAAAAGCTCCTGCCACGCATCCCCATCAAACCGGCGATTCTCAGACCGCAAAGAATAGGTGCCGGACTTTTCGTCATAGAGATCGCTGGCGGCCACGTCCAAGGAAAGGCTCACCTCTTGTCCGGGGGTGTAGCCAGCTCTCTCCACCGCCCGCAGGAAAATCTCGAAAGCCTCCTCGTTGCTACGGAATTCAGGCCAAAACCCACCCTCGTCGGCCAGGCCTCTCCGCAATCCCCGTTCCCGTAAAATATCCCCGGCTGCGTGATAGACCTGGAAGGTCATAGTAAGCGCCTCTTGGTAGGATTTTGCTCCCGTGGCCATCGCCATAAAGTCCTGGATGTCGATGCATCCATCGGCATGAGCCCCGCCACCTAGAATCTGGATTTCGGGAAAGGGCAGGGTGGTGCCGGGCCCAAGCACGGCATGCAGAGGGATGCCTTGCGCCCGAGCCGAGGCGTCCGCCACTGCCAGGGAAATGCCGAGAATGGCATTGGCGCCCAAACGTGATTTGTCAGGCGTACCGTCCAGTGCAATCAGCGCCCCATCAATGCCTGCCTGGTCAGCCACTTCTCTCCCCACCACCGCTGGGCCGAGGACCTTGCGTACATTTTCGATGGCCTGAAAGACCGAGCGCCCCCGAAAAATCTTCGGATCTCCATCTCGAAGTTCCAGCGCCTCAAACTGCCCCGTACTGGCTCCAGAAGGCACCAGTCCCCGACCCCGCACTCCGTTCTCCAGCACCACCTCCGCCTCCAACGTGGGATTGCCGCGAGAATCGTAGATTTGAAAGGCGTCTACCAAGAGAATCTTCATGAGGACAGCTCCTGGCTCCATGCCTCAATCACATCCCCAATCGTTTTCGGAGCCGCTGGAAGCAAACGCCGGACGAAAGCTCTGATTTTTTCCTGCTTTCCCCACTGCGTGAGGTACTCGACTGGGGATTTTCCGTCGACCCGCGCCAGCATCAGGCAGAGGAGCAAACTTGGAACATCCGCCAGCACAATGCTGGCTTTATCCTCCCCAAGTTTATCGCGGTAGCCCGCCAGAGCCTGATGGACCAAGGCCAAAAAATCTCCTGCTTGCCGGGGAAGATGAAGAGCCTTGAGGAGAAAGTGGTTTAGAAGAAAGCCGACGTCGAATGCGGGATCCCCGTACCAGGCTACCTCGCAGTCCAATACCACCATTCGCTTTTCGCGGACCATCAGATTCTTTGGGCTAAAATCTCCGTGGACCAAGGCGCGCCGAGTGGATGCCAACCGGGCCGCCTCTTCATGGATCCGATCGGACAAATCGGGATGGCGGGCGGCGGTCGTCAAGAGGTAGGGCGCAACGCGCAATTCATGAAAATTTTCGTCCGTGGCGAACTTTCGAGCTAGGTCCGACGACCCCCAACTCTGCCTGTGGATTTCGCCGAGGACCTCCCCTGCTTGTAGAGCCAGCGTCGGTTCCACCCTGCCGGCTAAAAGATGTTTTTTCCAATCCAGCCAGCCTTCGGCCAAATCCTCCATCACGAAAAAACCCGGAGTGCCGTGAAAAACCTGGGGAACCGCGCCGGGCAAAAAACCCGCCACAAATCGGAGGTAAGCCTGCTCGTACCGGTTCCGTGAAGGGTCAGCATGCCAGTCCGCTTCGGTGCGCAGCTTTTCTAGTGCCCGCTTTACCACAAAGCTCTTTCCCTTCGACTGGACGCGCCAGATATCGCAAGACACTCCCCCGCCCAAAACCTCCACTCCCGGTTCCTGATAATTATTCAGCCACCCTGCCTGCTGGAGCGACCTCGTAATATCGGATGGAAGAGTCATGCTGGGTCGTATCATGGCATCATTATCTCGGTATTTGAGATAGTAAAAAGGGCTTCTGGGTCGTTCATGTGGTGACACCATATTGACATGGTAGTGCTACTCGTCCGAAATCACTATATTATCCATGAATGTATGTCAGGAAGTATATGAGTAAAACATGCGAATTACTTCTTTGAAATAATCACGAGGGTTTGATTGGCCCCCTTAGACCTGCCCCTTCCCATTCTATTTACTCGTTCCACGATGGATTGGATTTGTGCTTCCCACGGGAATTGGCCCCCGCACACCCACCCTTGGCCTATCCTAATTACGCCTCCGGCATGGAAAATATATCCGCTTACGCGGGGGGATTCCCTCCAGCCGCACATTTTTTGGTAAGAAAAACAGCTATTCGTGGGTTGGATTATCTCCTGACCTGCCCTCGCTCATTGGTCACCTGACACCCCCGCCATGACCTTTGCGGACTTGGCGTGAGCAAGGGATTAAGAGTGTTAGAGGGGGGATGGCTCGACCTAGTTAGGGTGGGGTGGGTAGGGTAAGTGATTATTGGTCCCATAGCTCAATTGGATAGAGCAGCGGTTTCCTAAACCGCATATCCCCGTTCGATTCGGGGTGGGACCAGGAAGATTCGGGCGGTTAATCGATGAGGTGGGCTTGGCGGAGGGGTTCGAGATCGGGATCTTCGTGGGCAAGTTTTTCGAGGTCGTGATCAAGCTCGATGGCGCGACGGACGTGACCTTGAGCAGAGGTGAGATCGCCACGTTGGGCGGCGTAGCAGCCGAGGTTAAATTGGATGAGTGGGTCGCTGGGGTGAAGGTTGGCGGCATCGGTGAGAATTTTCGAAGCGGTATCGATCGATTCGCTGCGTCGTTTGGCGAAGGCCCAAGAGATGAACCATCGAGCTTGTTCGGGATGGATGGAGGCAAGGTGGGAAGCGAGGGTCGCGGCTTCTTGCCAAAGGTTGGAGCGTTCGAGAAGGCGTAGTTTAAATTCTTGGACTCCAGTATCAGCGCTCATGGCGGGTGAGAGTTGGTCGAGTGCGCCGAGGGCATCGGAGAGCATGCCGAGGTTGGCGTAGCCGACGGCAGCTTCGGCACTACGGAAATCTTCGCGAAGTTTTGGGAAGTGGCTCACGAAGCATATGTTATCACAAAACAGGTGAAAACTAAAGGACGAGAATTTTATGAAATTGTAAAATACTAATGGAAAGTTACTTATGATTTGGAAATTATGGACTGTCGGTCGATCCAGCCGACGAGGATGGCGTGGGGGAGGGTGAGGACGGCGAGGAGGATGAGGTAAGGGCCGATCCAGCTTTGGCCCGCGGGAGCGGAGTTGGAGAGGAGTGGAGGGATGAGCCAGAGAAAGAGAAGCGAGAGGAGAGTGAGTGGGATGGAGAGAAGGAGAAGGCGTATTAGGGAAGCGATCCAAAGGTGGAGAGAGTCGGTGGGGGAGATTTGGTCACGGAAACTGCTAAGGCGGAGGAGGTGGCGCCAAGCGTGGAAGGCGACGAAGTAGGTGCCGACGGAAAGGAGGGGTGGGGTGAAGTAGAAGAGGAGAAGTAGAAGTAGAGTTTCGATAGTTTGGTGGATGGATGGGCGGGAGAAAAGGTTGAGGGCGATGGCGAGGATTAGTGCTGGGATAAAGGGAAGACTGTAGGGGGGTAGGCCGGCATTGGGGGCCATGAGAAGAATGACCGACCAAGTGTCGGCCCAGTGAAATACGAAGGGGGCGAGCATAACGAGGGAGCCTCGCCCGATTCCAAAGAGAAGCCATCGGAGGCTTGGGGTTAATTCGAGAGAGGCGTCGGCTGTGCCCCAGTGCCAAGCAGTGAGAATGAGAAAAAAGAGAGTGGCGGGAAGGGGGAAGATTTTCCAAAGGAAGAGGTAGAGGGCGGAGAGGGAGAGGTAGACGATAAAAAAAATGATAAGGAAGGGGAGGCGGGATGGATGGCGGAGAACCCAACCTGGAACCCACGGATCGCAGGCGCCATGGGGAACGCCGAGTAGAAGGGCGGAGGAGAGGAAAAAGTAGGGGGCGAGGGTGGAGGCGTGGGCGGGCAAGGCGAGGGCGAAGAGGCCGAGGCTGAGGGTGAGAAGCCAGGGGAAGGTGTGACGGAGGGCGAAGGGCATAGATGGAAGGGTAGGTGGGGTTGGGGGCGAGGAAAAGATTGGGGTGGGGGGTAAAAAAATCGGGGGATCCCCGCGAAGGGATCCCCCGATGCTGCGTAGGAAAACCTACGTCAAAGATACTGACTCGATTATTTTGCGCGTTTAGCGAGATGCCAAACGACTAAGCCGAAGCCGATTTTATTGATCGCGTCACCGATATTATAGATGACGTTCATCTTCGAGGCCAATTCGACTGAGTTGCTGAGCACGTTGCCCGGCAAGGTCATATAGCCGATTGGGTAGATGGCCCATCCAATGAGGACGAAGCCACGAAGAAGATTGAAGGCTCTGCGGACGTTGGAATCGCTGCTTCCGTCGGCCAGCGTTTTGGCTTCTCCGAAGAAGATTTCATAGACGATCCCCGCCCAACCGATGGTGGAGATAACGCCCCAGCCGAAGTTGGAGAAACCGCGAACGGGTTGTCCAAGTTTAGCAGAGACTTCACCGATATACCCTGCGACGAGCATGAGTACAGAGTACCCGATGAGACGCCAGAGCATGTTGATGCTGGCTCCAGCTGCCTTGAGAAGGAGGTAGAATTCAACGCACATGAGAGGCACGGTTAGGAGCCAATCGATGTAACGGAATTCGGTGGGCGAAGCGGCAGCGGCGTTGAGGCCGGTGAAGTTCGAACACCAGTACTCCCTCATATAGGCGTAGTGGGCGGCTGCGATGGTGGTGATCAGGGCACTGATCAGCAGCGACGTCTTCCATTTATCCGAGACAGTCTGTCTCTCGAAGTAAAAGAAGACCGAGGCGGCGAACATGGCCATGGTCCCGATAAAGAAGGTGAACCCGACAAGGTCACCCGTTCTCATTGCTGAGGCTGCTAGCATAGTTTTGTTTCTCCTTCTGCCCCTTACGGGGCGTTTGCTTGTTGAGTGATATTTGAAGAAGGATTGAACTAGGACAAGCGAAAAAATAAGTTTATGTGAATAGGGGTGCTTGATTTGTAAGTAACTATCGCAATGACTTTTTGGCTTTGAGCCACTGTTGGTTGAGCTGGTGGGGGGTCAGTTGGGAGGGTTTTTTACCGATTTTATGGAGAGAGTGTTCGATATGGCGGACGCGCTTTGCAAAGCGTTCAGCGGCATCGCGGCAGGCGGTTTCGGCGTCAACTCCACGATGGCGAGCGAGGTTGACTAGGGTAAAGAGGAGGTCGCCGAGTTCGCGGGTGAAGGCGGGACCGTGGCCTTTGGTCTGAGCGAGTTCCCTGAGTTCTTCGCGGAGTTTGGCGGGGACCCCTTTTTTGGGGTCTGGCCAATCGAAACCGACGCGGGCGGCCCGACGTTGGAGGTTTTGGGCACGGAGAAGGGCGGGGAGCCGGCGAGGAATGCCGTCAAGGCTGCTGCGGCGGGAGGGTTTTTCTTGTTGTTTGAGTTGATGCCAGCGGTGGAGGACTTGGGCAGGGGTGACGATCTTTTCTTTACCAAAGACGTGGGGGTGGCGGCTGATTAATTTCTTAGCTAGGCCCTTGGCGACGGATTGGAAGTTGAAGGCACGGCGTTCGTGGGCGAGTTGGGCATGAAATAGAAGGTGGAGGAGGACATCGCCGAGTTCTTCTTGGAGGGCGTGGTCATCTCCCTCATCGATGGCTTCGAGGAGTTCGTAGACTTCCTCTAGAATCATGGGGCGGAGGGTGCGGTGAGTCTGTTTGCGGTCCCAGGGGCAACCGCGGGGACCGCGGAGGCGGGCCATGATTTGGGTGAGGGTACGGATTTCGCGCATCCCTTGGGAATACGGAGTGGAGGAGCATTCGTCCAGTCATGGCGTGACGAGCGCCAAAAATCGTGTAGCCTTTTTAGCTTATGAGTAAGTTTATCTCCCCTTCGGCATCTTGGCCGAACCTGATTGAGCAGCATCGCAAGGTGGTGCCAGAGGCTTTTGGGACAGAGGGGAATCTTTTCAATCTGATGGGTGGGGAGTGGTGTCAACCAGGTCACGGAAAGCTGTTTCTCTCGCCAGTGGATGCGACTCCATTGGGGCGGTATCCGATGATTCGGTTAGAAGCGGCGCGGACGGCGGTGGTGGCGGCGGAGGTGGAGTTTCACGCTTGGTCGAAGACCGACTTGGATGAGCGCAAACGAAAAGTCTCGGAGACGTTGGACGACATGGAGAAGCATGCGGATCTTTTTGCAAAAACGCTGGTCTGGGAGATTGGTAAGCCGTACGGGCAATCGAAGGTCAGTGTAGAGCGCTGTATTTCTGGGGTGCGTTGGTATGTGGGGCAGATTGAGAAGATGATGGAGGGGCGGAAGCCTCTGGGTTTGATTTCGAATATTGCCTCATGGAACTATCCGCTTTCGGTTTTGATTCATGCGGTCCTGGTGCAGTGCTTGGCGGGGAACTCGGTGATTGCGAAGACGCCGACGGACGGGGGGATTCATTCGGTGACCTTGGCGATGGCCTTGGCGCGGAGGCGGGGATTGCCGGTAAGTTTGGTCAGTGGTTCGGGGGGGGAGTTGAGCGATGCCTTGGTGCGGAACGAGGCGATCTCCTGTTTGGCCTTTGTGGGTGGAAAGAATAACGGTCGGGAAATTGCGGCGGCATTTTATGACCGATCGAAGCGGTACATGTTGGAGATGGACGGGGTGAACTGTTATGGGGTGTGGGAATTCTCGGATTGGAAGAATCTGGCGGCGCAGATTAAGAAGGGGTTCGAGTTTGGTAAGCAGAGGTGTACGGCGTATCCGCGTTATGTGGTGCAGCGGTCTCTTTTTCCAAAGTTTTTGGAAATGTATTTGGGGGTGGTGCAGGGACTGAAGTGCGGGCATCCGCTTTTGGTAGATAAGGCGGAGGATCCGCTGCCGGCGTTAGATTTCGGTCCTTTGATTAATAGTAAGAAGGTGGAGGAGTTGCGGGTGCAGGTGGGAGAGGCGGTGGCGGGTGGGGCGGTAGCGCTTTATGAGGGAAGATTGGACGAGGCGCGGTTCCAGCCTTCGCAGGATATTTCGGCTTATCTGGCTCCGGTGGCTTTACTGAATCTGCCGCGTAATTGTAAGTTGTATCATGGGGAGCCTTTCGGTCCGGTGGATTCGGTGACGGTGGTGGATAGTGTGGATCAGATGGTGGCGGAGATGAATGTTTCGAATGGAAATCTGGTTTCGAGTCTGGCGACGGATGATGCGGGGTTGGCGAAGCAGGTGGCGATGGATTTACGATGCTTTAAGTTTGGTCACAATCGGGTGCGGTCGCGTGGGGACAATGAGGAGAGTTTTGGCGGGTTTGGGCAGTCGTGGAAGGGCTGTTTCGTGGGTGGTAAATATTTAGTGGAGTCGGTGACGGAAGGACCTGTGGGGGAGAAGGTGCGGGGAAACTTCCCAGACTATATTTTACTGCCAGAGGAAAGATAAGTCCGCTGGAGGGAGCGAGAAGGTTGGTTTGGGGTGGGCTAAGATTAGCGGGTAACGATCCGGCGGTTGATGAGCCAGAGAGAGAGGGCGACCAAGACAATAATAGCGCCGCTGACGAG
>CAMCDO010000067.1 GCA_945873585.1 Verrucomicrobia subdivision 6 bacterium
CCAAAGGAACCTTTGCCATCGCCCAAGCCGTCGCCGCCAATCGAAAAGCGGTCTCTATCATTGGAGGCGGAGACTCTGTTACAGCCATCAAACAAGCGGGCTTCAGCCAGCAGGTTACTTTTATCTCCACAGGAGGCGGGGCCTCCTTAGAGTTCCTTGAAGGCAAAGTACTCCCTGGGGTTGCCGCCCTCCAAAAAAACTCATGAAACCCAAGAAAAGTGTTATCACCCGTCGCCCGATTGTGGTCGGCAACTGGAAGATGCATCGTACCGCCTCCGATACCCGCGACCTCCTTCAGGACATTGGCACGCGTGTCAGCCGTATCGCCAATATGGATCTCGTCGCCTGCCCTCCTTTCACTTCCCTACCCGCAGCCTCTGACGCTCTCGGTCGGCACGGCATCCTCGCACTCGGGGCCCAAAACATGCACCAAGACAAGGAAGGGGCATTCACGGGTGAAATATCTGGATCCATGCTCCGAGAATTCGGAGTCCGCTATGTCATTCTTGGTCACTCAGAGCGTCGTCAGCTTTTTAATGAAACCGATGCCCTTGTCGCCGCTAAAGCCATCACCGCAGTCGATTATCACCTTCGACCTATTGTTTGTGTGGGCGAATCCCTTACACAACGCCAAGAAAAGCAGACCGAAGCCGTTATCGAATCCCAAGTCCGCGCATCTCTTGCAGGCTTTCCTGCGGATCAGATCGAGGAGCTGGTTGTCGCCTACGAACCCATCTGGGCTATCGGCACGGGAAAAGTTGCCACCCCTAATCAGGCCAATACGGTTCACCATCAGATCCGTGCCCTACTCACCCAACAGTTCGGTAGCAAAGGCGCAGATGTTCGTGTGATCTACGGGGGTAGCGTGAAACCCGAAAACGCCACCGCCCTCATGTCCGAACCCGACATCGACGGCGCGCTCGTCGGCGGAGCAAGTCTCGACGCGAAGGCTTTTTTCGATATCATCGAAAGTGCTCGAACTCTTCGGGCATCCTAAAATGATTAATCTCGCCATCTACGTTCTACTGGGGATCAATATCCTCGTTTGCATTCTTTTGACCCTGCTCGTTCTTATGCAGAAACCCCGCTCCGAGGGTTTGGGCGCCGCCTTTGGTGGCAACTTCACCGAATCCATCTTTGGAGCGCAAACTTCCGACGTCCTCACCAAAGCCACCATCTGGCTCGGAGCCATCTTTATGGCTCTCACCCTTGCCCTCGGGCTTCTCTACAGCCACCGCAGTACGGGCAACAACAAACTCCAGGAAGAACTCAGCAAACCCATTCCAACTGCCACCACCAACAATTCTTCCACCAACCTGCCCACCGCCCCCCTACCCACCGCGACCGCAGCACCCCTTCCGCCCGCCACGACCCCCGTCCCCGCCAAACCCTAATGACTCTCTGCCGGGGTATCCCCGGTCTGCTCGCCCTACTTTTTTCTCTTCTCGTATTTGCAAGTTGCAGTTCGCGTCCTCGCGCTGATCTCATTATCTGCAACGGAGCAGAACCCCAGTCCCTCGATCCCGCCATCATCTCAGGCCAACTCGAGGGACGACTCACCACCGCCCTACTCGAAGGTCTCGTCCGTCGCGACGCTCGCGCCCGTCCCGTCCCAGGTTGTGCCGAGAAATGGACAGTTTATCCCGATGGTCGCACCTACACCTTCACCCTCCGCCCCAATCTCCAGTGGTCCAATGGAGATCCGCTAACCGCTGAGGACTACCGCTACAGCTGGCTCCGCGCTTTAGATCCTGCCACCGGATCCCCTTACTCCGAAATCCTCTACTTCATTGTCGGTGCAGAAGATTACCACTCAGGAAAAGTTCCCGCCTCTTCTGTCGGAATCCAAGTCGTCGACGATAGAACCCTTCGCGTCACACTTCTCAATCCAACCCCCTTCTTTCCCGCTCTCACCTCCTTCACCACCTACCTACCCGTCCATCGTCAGACCGTAGAAAAATACGGCGACCGCTGGACACGCCCCGAAAACTGGGTCGGCAACGGTCCCTACCGTCTCCTTGACTGGAAGATCAATGACCGCGTTTCCCTTGAAAAGAATCCGCTCTATCACACCCCCGATCGCGTTGCGCTAAACCGAATCGATGCTCTGGCCGTCAACCGAGCCAGTACCGCTTTCAATCTCTACTCGGGAGGACAAGCCGACGTCCTTCTCGATAAAGGACTCATTCCCTCTCTCATTCTTCCTGAGCTCCGCGGTCGTACCGATTTTCACCCTGGCCCACTCCTCGCCACCTACTTCTATCGGTTTCAAGTCACTCGACCCCCTTTCAACGATGCCCGAATCCGTCGCGCCTTCGCCATCGCCTTAGATAAAGAAGCCATCACCGACAAAATTACCCGAGGAAATGAACCCGTCGCCACCGCCCTCTGCCCACGTGGTATGGCCGACTACCAACCCCCCGAAGGTCACTCCTCCGATCCCGATACCGCTCGTGGCCTCCTCGCCCAAGCCGGGTTTCCCAATGGAAAGGACTTCCCCCGAGTCTCTCTGCTTTACAATAAATCGGAGCTCAATGAACAGCTCGCCATCGAGATTCAAGCCCAGTGGAAACGCGAACTCGGCGTCACAGTAGAACTCCGCAATCAGGAGTGGGCCACCTACCTTCGCTCCCTCGATGAGCTTGATTTCGATATCGCCCGCTCCAGCTGGGTCGGAGATTACGACGACCCCAATACTTTTCTCGACTGCTTTGTCACAGGTCGCGGAAATAATCGCACGGGCTGGTCCGACCCCACTTACGACTCCCTTCTCTCCTCTGCCCTTGCTGAGCCGAACCCCGCACGCCGCCTGCATCTCATGCAGCAAGCTGAAACCATTCTCGTAACCCAAGCCCTCCCTATCATCCCCATTTACCATTTCATCGGTTGTCTTATGTTCGACCCAACGAAATGGGCCGGTCTCTACCCCAACCTGCTCGACGACCACCCATTCTCAGAAATCAAACGCGCTAAAAACTAGCTCATACCTAATTCCTCCATGATCTCCTTTCTTATTCGGCGCATCCTCTCCTCAATTCCCGTCGCCCTCGCTGTCATTGCTATCTGCTTTCTTTTAGTCCGCCTGGCCCCTGGCTCTCCTTTCTCCTCAGAGCGCGCCCTCGATCCGGCCACCCAGGCCATGCTCGAGACTAAGTACGGACTTTCCGGATCTCTCCCCACCCAACTCTTGCGCTATGCTTCGAACCTTCTCCACGGAGATCTGGGTGACTCTCTCAAGTTCCGTGGTAGGACCGTCAACGAAATTATCGGCCAATCCCTACCGCGCTCTCTTCTTCTCGGCTCCATCGCGTTCACCCTCGCTCTCGCCTTAGGCATCCCCCTAGGAGCTTGGTCCGCCGCCCGCCAAGGAAAACCCTCGGGAGCTATCCTTAATGGCTTGGCGCTGCTCACTCTTTCCATCCCCACTTTTATTCTAGCTCCCGTTACCGTCCTGCTTTTTTCTTTCTACATCCACCTGTGCCCACCTGCAGGTTGGGGTAGCCCATCCCAACTCGTGCTCCCTGCACTCTGCCTCAGTCTCCCTTTTGTCGGTGTCTGTGCTCGACTCACTCGCTCAGGACTCCTCGAAGTTCTTGGCGCAGACTTTATCCGCACCGCCCGAGCCAAAGGGGTCACCGAACCCAACCTCGTCTTCCTCCACGCCCTCCGCCCCGCCATCCTCCCCCTCGTCGCCTACGCGGGACCCCTCGCCGCCAGTATTCTTACTGGCAGTCTCCTCATCGAAGAAACCTTCGCAATCCCAGGAATCGGCCAATTCTTTGTCAGCGGCGTTATCAACCGCGACGTCTTTCTCGTCTCAGGCGTTGTCCTCGTCTACTGCCTGCTCCTTCTTTTCTTTAACCTCATGGCGGACTGGCTCACCGCCCTCCTCGATCCACGCATCAGTTTATCCTCATGAAACCGCGCGCTCTCCATCTCTGCTTAGCCGCTCTCGCTTTCCTGACTCTCGCCGCGATTTTCGGCCCTTACTTTAGCCCGTACAGCGTAGACCAGATTTCCCAAACCCGCTTGGCCCCACCCGACTCCGCCCACTGGCTCGGTACCGATCTTCATGGACGTGATCTTCTCACTCGCCTGCTCTTCGGTGCCCGTATCTCCCTTCTCGTCGGTCTCGTCGGGGCCACCATCAGCCTTTTCGTCGGCGTCACCTATGGCCTCATCTCAGGTTATCTCGGTGGACGCATCGATAACGCCATGATGCGCTTCGTCGATATTCTCTACGCTCTTCCCCGCATCGTTCTCGTCATCGTTCTCATCAGCCTCTTTGATTTAAAATTAAAACATCTTCTCGACGGCACTTTCCTTGCTCCACTCGCTTCCCATGCCCGGCTCCTCCTTCTTTTCGTCGGACTCGGAATGGTCGAATGGCTCACCTTAGCCAGAATCGTTCGTGCCCAAGTCCTCTCCATCAAAGAGCGAGCCTTCGTCCTCTCCGCACGACTTATCGGACAAAACACTCCCACCATTCTCTTTCGCCAAATCCTCCCTCAAGTGATCCCTATCGTCCTTACCTACCTCACCCTCGCCTTACCCGCAGTTATTCTTGAAGAATCATTCCTCAGCTTTCTGGGACTCGGCGTCCAAGCCCCCCTCGCCAGTTGGGGCACCCTTCTCGCCGATGGTGCCGCCCTCCTCAATCCCATCCGAACTCCATGGTGGTTGATCGTCTTTCCCTCCCTACTCCTCGCCTTCACTCTTCTTCTTCTTAACTTCCTCGGCGACCAACTCCGCAAACTTCAAAAATAGAAATCCTAACCCATTCTCGTGCAACAACGTACGTGGGGTCGTAGGCCTGATATCTTGTTGCCCGCTAACGCTTTATATTAGCCTTTTCTTGAACTGGGGTCGTAGGTCAGTCCTCCCATCATTCGACACCGATCGTAATCAAGGTAATTTCCATTTTATGAAATACATACTATTAACCCTAACCCTCCTAACCTTATCCCTCGCACCAACCTACGCCCACTGCGGTAACTGCGGGTCCGATGATACCAACCACAGTTTCACCACAGGAAAGAAGTGTCCCAAGTGCGGCAACGTCGAAGGCTAAGCCGCCTGCGGAAAAGAACTAACTCTTAGGCAAGTCCACTTCATTAAGAAGTGATCAACCAGCCGGTGCTGACCTTTTATCGTCAGCACCGGCTTTTTGTTTATTCTCAAATCTGTGCCTTCCATTTCCAAAGACCCGAGCAATTCCTTATGCTCCAGTTGCGGAATGTGCTGCGACGGCACTCTCTTTCACTCTGTTGTTCTCCAACCCAACGATTCCGCCACCTCCCTCTCCGCACTCGGCTTGATCCTTAAACGCAAAAAGGGCGCCATCAGCTTTCGTCAACCCTGCCCCGCCCACCAAAATAATCAGTGTGGTATCTATGAAAGTCGCCCCCACCGCTGTCGCATCTTCCACTGCCAACAGCTCCTGCAGGTTTCCTCAGGCACACTTTCCCAAACCCAAGCCCTAGAAACAATCCGCTCCACCCGAGAAAAAATTAAGCGAGTCGACCGACTCATCGCCGAAATTACCGAAACCAACCCGAGCCACGGACTATCTCAACGTGCCGCCACCGCACTCGCCACCACCCCCAGCACACCACTCCACTCCGACCTAACCCTCGCCATGGACGAGCTTAACCAAACCTTAAACGAACAGTTCCGCGTTCCAGAAGCGTCTCCTTAACGCCCATGCCCTCCTCCACCACCCCGCGCCCGATCCGCACCACGGTGATTTCCCCTGCTTTCATAACGCCCGTCTGAACTATTATTCCAATCCCTGCCACGACCTCCATATCCGCCATACCCATAACCGCCCCCGCCATAATAGTAGTCGTTGTACCCGTAATAATCTTGGTCATTCGCATCCGCCCACTTAATAAAAGGCCTCTCGGGTGGTGCCGCAGGCGGAGGAGTCACCGGCGCAGGCTGGCTAAACCCATTCATCGCAAAAACCAGAATTATAAAGAGGCTTCTTTTCATTCCACACTCTGTCCGATTTGATGCGACCCCCACAAGAACTAAACACCACCCTAATCCTCCTTTCCTTGAAAGATTCCTACGTTGCTACGCCCGTAGAATTGCCTTTGAATCCTTCTCAGCCGAACCGCGGGATTCACCCGTTGTCGTGGACCGATTTGCCGGGTCACTTGGCGCAAGAAGGAAGCAAACTGCATGACCCCGATAACTAGCCCAGCTAACCCTCTGGCCACTCGCGAAATCGCGAGACGCCGCACTTTTGCCATTATCTCCCACCCCGACGCAGGAAAGACCACCCTCACAGAGAAGTTCCTGCTGTACGGCGGGGCAGTCCAACTTGCAGGCAGCGTCACCGCTCGTCGTAACCAAAGGGCCACCACCAGCGATTGGATGGAACTCGAAAAGCAACGCGGAATCTCCGTCTCCTCTACCGTCCTCCAGTTCCCCTACGGTGACCACGTCGTCAACCTCCTCGATACCCCAGGCCATCGAGACTTTTCCGAAGATACCTATCGAGTCCTTACCGCCGTCGATGCCGCAGTCATGGTCATCGATGCCGCCAAAGGAATCGAACCTCAAACCCGAAAACTCTTCGAAGTCTGTCGACGCCGGGGAGTCCCCATCTTTACCTTCATGAACAAGCTCGATCGTCCCGCCCGTGACCCCCTCGATCTTCTGGATGAACTTGAAAACGTTCTCGGCATCCATGCCGCACCCTGCGTCTGGCCCTTAGGCAGTGGTCCTGAATTCCGTGGGGTCTATGACCGCCAAGAAAAAGAGGTTCACCTCTTCGAAAAAGTCCCCGGAGGTGCCTTTCGCGCTCCCGAACAGGTCGGTGGCGTCGACGATCCAAAAGTCCGTGCCTCCCTGTCTCCCGATACCTATCAGAAATTCCGCGATGAACTCGCACTTCTCGATGGGGCAGGAGCCAACTTTCAACTCGACGACCTGCGCGCAGGCAAACTCACCGCCGTCTTTTTTGGTAGCGCCGCGAATAATTTCGGCGTCCGACTCCTGCTCGAACGCTTCCTCCAGTTCGCCTCGCCCCCAGGCCCTCGACGATCTTCCAAGGAAATAATTCTCCCTGAATCTCCATCCTTCTCAGGATTCGTTTTCAAGATCCAAGCTAACATGAATCCACGTCATCGGGATCGTGTCGCCTTCGTCCGAGTGGTCTCAGGACACTTCCGCCGGGATATGGTCGCACTCA
>CAMCDO010000068.1 GCA_945873585.1 Verrucomicrobia subdivision 6 bacterium
CAACAAGAATCCCTCCTCGCTAAAGTGAAGGGAAAAACTGGCAAGATTTCCGATAAAACCCACGAAGAGCACCTCAAGCTCTACACCGGCTACGTCAACAAAAGTAACGCCATCCTCGCCGAGCTCGAAAAAATGGGCACACCCGACCCCACTAATCCCGCCGTCGCCAATCAGATCTTTTCCAGTGTCCGATCCCTTAAGGTCGATTTCACCTTCGCCATCGGCGGATTGAAGAACCACGAACTCTACTTCTCCATCCTTGGGGGCAACGGCAAACCTACCGATCGCATTCTCAAGCATATCGACCAAGACTTTGGCTCTTTCGATAACTACAAGAAGGACCTTAAAGCCACTGGCATCTCCGCCCGCGGCTGGGCTTGGACTGGCTACGATCACGGCACCAAAAAACTCTTCAACTACATTGGCGACGCCCAGAATAGCTACCCCGTCTGGGGCGTAGTTCCCCTCCTTGGGCTTGATGTCTACGAACACGCCTACTACGCCGACTTTTTCAGCAACCGCGGCGGATATATCGACGAGTTTCTCAACTTCGTCGATTGGTCTGCCGTCGAAGCCCTTCTCCCCAAGGTCTGACCCCCGCCCCCGCTCAACTCACGGCACGCTGTGCCGGATCGTGCTATCCCGCAGATCCGCAGGAGCTAATCCGTTCCTTTGCTGCTGCCTTAGAAAAAGTCGCGCCCCTCCAAAAGATCCCGCACGATCTGCGCCGACCTATTGTTCCGCATATCGATTTTCGCGTTAACTTCAGTCTCTACGCCGAAACTTACGCTCTTTGGCGCGACGCCAACTGGTTTCCCTCCCGCGTCATCGTTCTCGGCGTAGGCCACCGTTGCCCCAGTGAGCTCGCCTGCCTTCCCGTGGGATACCGAACCCCTCTCGGCGAGGTTCCTGCCGCCCACGATATTTTTTCTGCCTTAAGCTCCTCCTGCCCTTTCCCTATCGGCCAAGAAACCCGCGGATTCCAAGGAGAGCACTCGATCGAATTTGTCGTCATCTGGCTTCAGGCCTTGCGGGATCTATTTTTTCCAGGTCGCTCCTTCACCATCTTTCCCATTCTTTGTGGCGGATTCCATCAGGCTGTGGAAACGGGAGCCCCTCCTCTCCCCACCTCCCCTGAGACGATTTTTTCCCAAGCCCTTGCCCAATTCTCCCAAGACCCCGACACCGCCATGGTCGCCAGTATCGATGGCTGCCACGTCGGCCCTCGATTTCAACACCCCTTTGCCGCAGAAAAGAAAGTTCAGGCGGAAGTCTCAAAGTGGGAAAAGAAACTGTGGACCTTGGCCTCGAGTGAAACACTCCCCGAGTTTTTTCAGCATCTCGGTGCCAACCAAAATAACTATAATTTCGATGGAGTCGGAGTTCTCCACACCCTCCTCGCAGGCCAAAATCTCCGAGCCAAAACCAAGCCCCCCGTCCAGTGGTACGAACCCTCCGATCAATCCATCGTCAGCTTTTCCCGTGGCCACCTTTTGCCAATTAAATAACAATCAAGTACTTCTCGCCCCCCACCCACCTCCCCCCATCCCCTTAAAACCATCCATCCAACCCACTGCCCTGCAACGCTTTCCATGGGGTCGTAGGACGGAATCCACGATGACATTCCTACATTCTTGGGAATGTGGGAACCTCACCTCACCTAGTCTTACCTGCCGTTTTCTGATATTATTCCTCCATGTCCCTCGACTCCTCTTCTTACCTCAATCGTGAACTCAGTTGGCTCGAATTCAACCAGCGCGTCCTCGAAGAGGCCCAAGATCCCACCCAACCTCTCCTCGAACGTCTCAAATTCCTCACCATCGTCAGCTCGAACCTAGACGAATTCTTCGAAATCCGCGTCGCCGCCCTCAAACAACTCGTCGAAAACCGTAGCGATGTCCACGGACCTGACGGTCTCCGCCCACCCGAAACCCTCGCCGCTATCCGCACCCGCGTCCTCAGGCTTTTCGCCAACCAGTACTCCCTTTTAGAAAATACTCTTCTTCCTGAGTTATCCCACCAAGGAATCCACTTACGCCCCATGAAGACCATCGGGGAAAAAAGAATCAGCTGGGCTCACGAAATGTTCCTCCGCGATATTCTCCCTATCCTCACCCCTCTCGCAGTCGACCCCAGCCACCCCTTCCCTCAGCTCCTTAATAAATCAGTCAACCTTGTCGTTCTTTATACGAAACCAGGCCACCAAGAATCTACCCGACATGCCTTTGTTCAAGTCCCACGAGGAATTCCGCGCCTCATTCCCTTGCCCTCCGAGGATCCCACCCAAAAAGAGTTTATCCTCCTCTCCGATCTCGTCCGCTACTTCGTCAGTGAAGTTTTCCCAGGAACCAAAGTCATCGGAGCTTGGCCCACCCGCATCACCCGCAACAGCGAACTCTATATTGACGAAGAAGAAGCTCACAATCTCCTCCTCACCATTGAGGAAGAACTTCAAAAAAGAAACCGTGGCGCGGCCGTTCGCCTCGAACTCAGCCTCGACTGCCCCGTGGAAGTGGAAACCTACCTACTCGGCCACCTCCATCTTTCGCCCGATGATGTTTATCGCGTCGCTTGGCCCCTCAATCTCACCCAGCTCTTTGCTCTAACCGAAGAGGGTCGCAACTATCCAGAACTCCACGATCCACTCTTCACCCCCACCATCCCTACTTCCCTCCCAGCGGGTCCCCATGCTTTTGAATCGATCCGCAAGGGAGACATTCTTTTGTTTCACCCCTACGAAAGCTTCCAACCGATTATTTCCCTCTTGGAACAGGCCGCCCTCGATCCCCAAGTTCTCGCGATCAAAATGACCCTGTACCGCACCAGCGGAGACTCCCCCGTTCTTAATGCTCTCATCACCGCCGCCCAAAATGAAAAACAGGTCACGGTGCTCGTCGAACTCAAAGCCCGTTTCGACGAAGCCAATAATATCGCCTGGGCCCGCAAAATGGAGGAAGCCGGCATCCACGTCGTCTACGGCTTAGTGGGGCTCAAAACCCACTGCAAGGTTCTACTCTTCGTTCGCCGTGAAGAAAGCCACCTCGTCTCCTACCTTCACCTCGGAACAGGCAACTACCATCCTCGCACCGCCCGCTTCTATACCGATTTCAGCCTCCTGACTGCCCGGCCCTCCCTCACCGCAGAAGTCGCTACGCTTTTCAATGTCCTAACCGGAATGTCCGAAGTCACCCATTTCGACGAGCTTCTTGTCGCTCCCTTTAATTTAAATACAAATCTCCTCGAACTCATTCAACGTGAAAGCGCCAACCACCGTACCGGTCGTCCCTCCGGTATTTTCATTAAGGCCAACGCTCTTGTAGACAAAGAAATTATTCAAGCCCTCTACCAAGCCTCTCAAGAAGGAGTCCCAATCCAACTTCTGATCCGCGGAATTTGCTGCCTACGTCCAGGGGTTCCAGGCCTCAGTGAGAACATCACCGTCCAAAGTATCGTCGACCGTTTTCTCGAACACAGCCGCATCTATGTTTTTACCAACGCTGGAGACCCCCACATCTATCTGGGCAGCGCCGATCTCATGCCACGCAATCTTCACCGCCGAGTCGAAGTCGTTTTTCCCATCCTCGATCTTGAACTTCGGCGACAGTTTCTCGAAATTATCGTGCCAGGTTACCTCGCCGATAACATCAAATCCCGTTTTCTCAATCCAGACGGGCTCTATCGCCGGCACCCAATCCCCACTGGATCGCCCCAGCACCGGATCCAAGCAGAATTCCTTCTGCGCTACGCTCCTCAATCTGCCAGCATCCCCCGCATCACCCCGACCATGGGACCTCGCGAAACTCAGGAATCTTCTGCCACCGCTTGAATGCTCGGTTTAGCCGGTGAAACGGGCAAACTGCCTCGCACCACCGCCGCCAAATCGATGTGCTTCGCCACCACCTCTTGGATCATCTTAATCTTCTCCTTATCCCCAGGGGCCGTTTTCACCGTCATCCTCTCAATTTTTGCTGCCACCGTATAACTATCCCCTCCCGCCGCCACTGTAGGCAAACCCCGATCGTGGAGCATCTTGATCAGCCCAGCTTGAGGCCTTAATCCGTCGGTCAAAATAATCCCCGCAGGCTTCGCCTCGTGATTTCCCTTCCCCTGAAACTCTAGCGCAGCTAATAGAAGATCCTCTCGATCACCAGGTGTGATCAAGAGAGCTCCCGGATTCAGCTGGTCATGAAGACGAGCCGCGGTCATCGCCCCCACCGCTACCGACCGAACTTTCCTTCTTTTGAAACTTTCTCCCGACAAAAATTCCCCTCCCAACTCCAAACAAACTTGCCCCAGCGTCGGACGTCGCAACTCCCCTTGATAAGGCAACATTCCTAATATCGGTAGCCCCATCCGCCCAAATGCTTTTTCTGCCCAGGGCCGCAACGCCTCCATTTTTGCCGGCAAAACTTTATTTAAAACCACCCCAACCACCTTCACTCCATGCTTCTCAAAAAGGGCCAAATTCAAACTCACCTCATCCACGGGGCGTCCCACACCCCCTGTCGTAACCAGGATGACCTGACTCTCCAGTAGCTTCGCCACCTGCGCGTTAGAAAGATCGATCACACTGCCAACACCCGCGTGGCCCGTCCCTTCAATCAGAACAAAATCATGTTCCCAAGCCACTCGATTGAAGGCAGTCACGATCGTCTTTTTCATCCCAGGCAAATCGCCCTTATCCAGGTACTCCCGCGTAAACATTCGATCCACCGCAATCGGTGACATCGCCTCAATGGGTAACTTCACTCCATAGGTATTGCTCAGTAAAACCGAGTCCTCATCGACCTTCTTTCCCGCAACTTCCACAAATCTTTGCCCGACCGGTTTGGTATAACCGATATTCTTAAACTTGGCTGATAACGCTGCATACAGACCCAAGCAACAAGTGGTCTTCCCGTCATCCTGCCGAGTCGCCGCCACGAAGATTCGTGGCGTTACCTTGTTCAGTTCCATCTGCCTTTATCTCCCTCGTGCCACCACCGGTGAAGCAGGCTCGGGATATAGTTTTCGGTACTCCACCGCCAAGAGACCCACGATCGCCGCCACCCCCAGCACCTCATCCTCACTGGCCCCGCGACTGATCTCTGCTGCAGGTAAACGCAGTCCTAAAAGAATATTCCCGTAGGTTCGTACCCCTCCGAAATGCTGAATACTTTTGACCGCAATATTGCCCGCACCCAAATCAGGGAAAACCAAACAGTCCGCCCTCCCCGCCACCGTCGAGCCTTTTGCCTTTAAAAGTGCTTTCTGCGGATCCAAGGCCGCATCAATTTGTAACTCGCCATCAAATTCAGCCCTCAGGCCAATTCGGTCAGCCAGCACCTTCGCCTTCTCCGTGGCTTGAATCACCTTCCCAGTCTCCGCATTGAGACCCGCGCTCCCCTTCGTCGAATAGGAAAGAAGCGCCACTCGCGCTTTTTTTCCCGTCAGACGCATCTTCAATCCCGCCAAACCCACCGCCGTGGCCGCTAGCTCATCCGCCGTCGGGGTCGGAACCACCGCCGCATCCCCTGCCAACAAAAGCCCACCATCCCCAATATTTTTATCAGGACACTCTAAAATCGTTGCGCTCGAAATCCTCGAAATATGCGGCAGCCGCGGAATCATTCGGATGAGCGGTCGCAACACATTGCCGGAATAAGCTCCCACCCCCGCCACCAACCCATCAACCTGACCGAACCGAAGCATCAAGGTTCCGTAAATAATCGGATCCGAAAGATAGTCATCGATCTGACTTAATTTTAATTTCGCCCCACTCGGCTCGGTCCGCAGGTGATCTTTAAACATCTGCCGATCCTGCCCCTCGACAGGATCGAGGAGCATGACCCGATCTAAATCCACTTTTTGCGCCTTCGCCTGCCGACGAATCAGGTCGGGTTGCCCTAACAACACCACGGGCCCGAGCCGCAAATGGGCAAAGCGGGCCGCCGCCCTCACCACTTGCGGATTGGTACCTTCAGGAAAAACGATCCGCTTAGGATGACCGACCAACTTTTCCGCTAAGGAATGAAAGAGGGTTTCTGTGCTCACTTCGTCAATCTTCGACCCCTTCCCATTTGAGGGCAAGGCCAACATCCCCTATCCCGTACTCCAAAAAAGAGTTAAGCGTTAGTGCGTCGTTTGCGCTTCAGATTCAATTGCGCCATCGACTTCTGAATCAAAGCCATCAAAGCCGCCGCCTCTGGCCCATCCTTCTTCTCCAACAGAGCTTTCTTCGCACTTTCCAAGGCCTTCTCCACCGCGTGCTCATCAATGTCCTGCGGTTTGACTGCCATGTCGGTCAGAATCGTCACACGATCACCTGCCACTTCGGCGAAGCCTCCACCTACCGCCAGCTCATCCCCACGCGAACCCGCTTTCAAATCTAATTCCCCTGGCTGGATTGCTGTCAGCAATGGGACGTGCCCGGGCAATATCCCCAACTGGCCCTCGACCCCAGGCATCACTACCTGTTCGACATCATCGTCGAAGGTTTTGCCTTCTGGAGTCACCACCACCAGCCGAAGTTTTCCTGCCATGATTTCTTTTTCTCTCCTCTGTCCGTCTTAGGTCTTCGAGACCATCGAGATGCCACCCTTCATGTAGAAATTCGCTTCAGGCACATCGTCATGCTTGCCCTCAAGAATTTCCTTAAACCCTTTGATCGTTTCCGCAACTGGTACGTACTCCCCTTTGGTTCCCGTAAATACCTCCGCCACCGCAAAAGGCTGACTCAAGAATCGTTGAATCTTACGAGCTCGGAATACGGTCAACTTATCTTCGGGCGACAACTCATCCATCCCGAGAATGGCGATGATATCCTGCAAATCTTTATACTTCTGCAGGACGCGTTGGACGCCGCGGGCCACTTCATAGTGCTCCTGCCCGACGATCTCTGGGGCCAAAGCCTTCGAGGTCGAAGCTAACGGATCCACCGCAGGGTAAATGCCCAACTCGGCAATCGACCGCTCCAACACAATCGTCGAGTCCAAGTGCGCGAAGGTATTCGCTGGAGCCGGATCGGTTAAATCGTCCGCAGGCACATAGACCGCTTGGAACGAGGTCACCGATCCTTT
>CAMCDO010000069.1 GCA_945873585.1 Verrucomicrobia subdivision 6 bacterium
TCAGCCGCCTTGGCTGATTTCATGGTTAATTCGGGCGGAGCTTTTTTAGAGTCTTCGACTTTTTCCGTGCCCTTTTCAGATTTCGGCGGAGTGACATCGACCGAAGCGGTTTTCTTTTTAAAGCTTGTGGTGACGATGAAAAAGATCAGAAGCATGCATAGGATGTCGATCAACGGGATAACGTTGATTTCGACGCGGCGTCGGCGGGTTGGGTTGAACTTCATCGCGGGCGAACCCGGAGCTCGTTAGGCGGAGACTTCTTCGGTGTAGAGTTTTTTCAAGAGGAGCATGGAAAATTCCTCCAGTTCTACGGAAAGGACGTCGATCTTTTTACTGAAGAAGGTGAAGGGGAAGAGCATGACGATAGCGGTACCGATGCCGAGAACGGTGGTGTGCAGGGCTTCGGCGATGCCGGTGGCGATTTTTTCGGGGTCGGCATTCGTCGAACCGACGGCGGCAAAGATGGTGATAAGACCTGTAACGGTTCCGACGAGGCCGAGGAGGGGGGAGGCGCCGACGAAGATTTCTAGGTAGACAATACCGCGTTCGAGGCGAGCGACTTCAGTGCGGGCAAGAGTTTGTAGGACCTCGACGTTTTCGGCACGGGGAAGGGAGGCGTGTTCCAGAGAGCTGTTGACGAGGCGGGCGAGGGCGGAGTCGTTACGGACACAGAGGCGGACGAGGGTTTCGGTGTTGCCGCCTGGTTTGAGGGCCCGAATGGCGTCAATGACTTCTCGGGGGGTAACGCGTTCGCGGCGGAGGCGAAGAAAGATGAGGACAGAGAGGAAGACTCCTATGATTAAGGAAGCGACCAGAGGGAAGATGATAAGGATCAATACAAAGGGGGATATTCCGAGAGCAGTTAAATGGCCGATGACGGGTAGATTCATAAAACTTAAACGTAGGTGGGAATATGAGAAAGGCGAGCCCTGATCTTTTTAGTAGATGCGAAAAGCAAGCTGCCAAGGGAAGCCTTTAGGCATTTCTTTGAGGAGAGCATCAGGGAACGGACCGATGAGATTACTGGATTGGTTGATGGCATCGCCGCTGATTTGGCCAAGGATGGAATTAGGGTCGCCTTGAACGACATCGAGTTGCGAGATGGATCCGTCTGGATTGACGAAGAAACGAATGACGACTCGATTCACTCCTATTTGGGCCATGGTTTGTTGAACTTTTAAATTCCAGCGTGAGCCGATGCCGAGGTAGAGCTTATGTTGATAGCGACCGAGGGCCGTCCCCATGGAAGCAAAGGAGGCATCTTGGCCCATTTGGGCACCACCCGAAACGGCGCTGCGATCGCGGAAAATATCTGGGGGGGGAGCCATGGCCGAGGAGGAGTCGGACGCTTCGGAAGCGGCTTGGGCTTGGGATGGAGGGGTGGAGTCTTGGCTTTGATTCTGGCTGGGGTTGGCGTCGGGAGGAGTTTCCTCGGCAGGTTTTTGGATGGCTTCGCCGGGGCCTGGAGTGGGTTTGAGGAGTTCGGTTTTGGGAAGGGGTGGGGCGGGGTCGGGTTTGGCTTGTGGAGGGGGCTTGGCTGCGGAGGGGCTGAGGCGGGCGGAGGGCGGGGGGGATGCTTGGTTGGGGGAAAACTGGGAATTCTGCATGGTGAGGGAGTCGTTATTTTTGCCTTCTTGGCCGCCGAGGGTTGGGTCGGTGCCATTGACGACCTTGCTGGAGGCGGCGGTGTTGCGGTCACTTTGCAGAGCGGTGCGGGGATCTGGCTTGTCGGTTTCTTTAAGGCCTGAGGCGTCGACGAACTGGCTAGCCATGGGAGGGGCGGCGATGGGAGGAGCCTGAGCCAAGCGCTGGATTTTTAGATTCGTGCGCACAGGGGCGGCGTCCGCCTTTTTGGTTAAACGAGATATGGCATCGGAAGAAAACCAGAAAAATGCGAAGAGGAAAAAATAAAGCAGAGTGAAGGCAGTGGCGATGATGAGGTCGCGACGCTCGCGCGGGTCAGTGCCTGAGTAGGGTAAAGGGGAACTCTCTTCGGTAGGGAGGGCCAACGTCATAACTTGAAATTAGGATGCAAACTGAGTTAGGACAAGGTCGGCGGGTAGGCGGGGTGAGAAACGGGCCGACGAGGTCGGAATCGATCCACGGTGATATAAAAGGCGGGGACGAGATAGAGAGTGAGGAAGGTGGAGGAAAGCATTCCTCCGACAACGGCGACTCCGAGTGGGCGGCGACTTTCGGCCCCCGCGCCGAGGCCGAGTGCGATGGGAAGAATTCCGATGATGGTGGAGAGGGCGGTCATGAGGATGGGGCGAAGCCGAAGGCGACCGGATTCGAGCATGGCTTCGAGGGCGGGGACACCGAGGGCTCGTTGCTGATTTGCGAACTCCACAAGAAGAATGGAATTTTTGGTAACGAGACCCAAAAGAAGGACCAGGCCGATCAAGCTGTAAAGATTGAGATTCATCGAGGGAATTTCTGGAATCATTCCAAAAAGGAGGGCAAGTGGTTTAGGTAGGGCACCGGGAGGAGCGTACTGGGGTATAACGGCTAACCCGTTGAGAAAACCGAGAACATAAATAAGTAGAAGCGCACCGACCGCGGCCAAGGGTAGGGCGATCATGATGGTAAGAGGGTGGACGAAGCTTTCGAACTGGGCGGCGAGGGCCATGTAAACGATAAGAACTGCGAGGAGAAGGATCTGCCAGGCTTCGCCGACGCCAGAGCGCAGTTCGCGGGCTTCCCCATCGAATTCCATTTTGATTCCAGGCGGAAGAATTCTCCGACCAATTTCCTCGGTTTTTTCGATGGCTTGGCCGAGGGTGCATCCCTGAGGCTGGCCACTGACTTGGGCGCAACGTTGGCGGGCAAAGTGGGAGATGGAGTTGACCGAGCCTTTTTCTTTGGCTCGAACGAGATCACGAATGGGAACGAGTTGTCCGCTGCGGGCGCGAACATAGAGGGAATTTAGTTCGTCGGGCACCAGACGATCCACGCGGCGGAGCTGGGCAATAACGTCGTACTGTTTGCCCTCGAAGTTGAAGCGGGAAATATCGAGGCCCCCGAGAAGAATCTGAAGGGACTCAGAAATATCGCGAACGGAGATGCCGAGGGCGGCGGCACGATTGCGATCGATTTCAAGATTGAGCTGAGGTTTTTCGTAGTTGAAGTTGGTTCGGGGTTGGCTGAGGAAGCCTGCTTGATCGATTTCGTCTCGCAATTCGCGCGCGCTTTTTTCTAATTGGACAAGGTTGGGGCCTTGAAGAATGACTTGGAAAGAGGCATCGAACCCGCGTCCAATGGCTTTGGGAAGAAAGGGAATGACGACCGCTCCACGAATTTCGCTGATCATGCGAGTGAACATGGAACCGCGAGCTCCTGGGCGGGCGAGTTGCAGTCCCGTGCGTTCTCGATCGGGTTTTAAGCGCATAAACATAATCCCAAGGTTGGATTGTCCTGGGGAACCGCGAGCGAGGGCAACGGCAGAAAAGTAGCCTTCCACCTCTGGATATTCGGAAGCGATCTTCTCGGCTTGGCGGATATAGCGATCGGTGGCTTCGGTGGTCGAGCCTTCTGGGGTGACGACGACGGCAACGATGGTTCCTTTATCTTCATCTGGAAGAAATTCTTGGGGGATGGCCTGATAGAGTAGAACGGTGAGCGCGAGGATTCCTGCACCGAGTCCGAGTAGGGCGCGGGGGTGACCGAGCGCGGCCGCGAGGCTCTTGGTGTAGAAAAGGGAGATGCGATGTAAAACTGATTCGAGAAACCGCGCATAGGCGGGAGGATTGGCGGAAGGCGGTTTCAAGAAATAGGCACCGAGGGCAGGGCTGAGGGTTAGGGCGACGAAGGCGGAGATGGTAACGGAGCCAGCCAAGGTTACGGCAAATTCGCGGAAAAGAATTCCAGTGGTCCCGCTTTGAAAAGCGATGGGGAGAAAGACGACGACAAGGCTGGCGGTGATGGCAAGAATAGCTCCAGTGATTTCCTTCATGGAGGTAAGGCTGGCTTCAAAAGGGGTCATACCCTCTTCAATGTGCCGGACGATATTTTCGAGGACGACGATGGCGTCGTCGACCACGATCCCGATGGCGAGAACGAGGGCGAGGAGAGTGAGGATATTAACGCTATAACCGAGTGCGTAGAGCAAGCCGAAGGTACCAAGAACGGAGATGGGAATGGCGGCGGCGGGGATGAGAGTGGAGCGGGCTTCTCGGAGAAAAAGGAAGATGAGGACGACGACGAGAAGAACGGAAATAATGAGGGAGACAACGACTTCGTCGATGGCGTTCTCGACATAAAGAGAAGAGTCGAAGGGGATGTCGATTTTAACGTCGGCAGGGAGGAGGGGTTTAATTTTTTCTAGTTCACGACGGACTCTTTGAGCTACTTCGACGGCGTTAGCATCGGACTGTTTGACTACGCCCAAGCCGACGGCGGGTTGACCTCGAAAACGGGCGATGGTCTGTTCGACGGCTGGCCCTATTTCCACGGTGGCGATGTCGCGCAAGCGGATGGGAGTGCCCTCTGTATCTCGGACGATGAGATCGGCGTACTGGTCGGGGCGATCCATTCGCCCTCTTGCTAAGATACTAAGAGAGCGCTCCTTGCCCTCGATTTGGCCTGAGGGCAGTTCCACATTTTCTTTTGCGAGGAGGGCGCGGATATCGGCCGCGGTGATCTGGCGAGAGGCCATTTTTTCTGAATCGAGCCAGATCCGCATGGAGGTTCTTTTCTCCCCTCCGAAGTTGATGCCGCCTACGCCTGAGAGAACTTGGAGGCGGTCTTTGATTTGGCGTTCGGCCAGATTGGTGAGATCGAGAGTGGAGCGGGTGGCGCTGGACAGAGCGACCCACATGACTTCTTGGGCATCGGCGTCTTGTTTGGCGACGATGGGTTCTTTGATGTCGTCAGGGAGTTTATCGCGAACTCGGCTAATGCGATCCCGGACGTCTTGGGCTCCGATATCGACGTCGCGGTTGAGTTCAAATTCAACTGTGATACTGCTGACCTGCTCCCGCGATTCACTGCGGAGGATTTTAATGCCAGGGATATTATTAATTTCTTGTTCCATGGGTTCGGTGACATCGGCTTCGACAAGCTCAGCATTGGCACCTGGGTAGATGGTGATGATGGAGACGACGGGAGGGTCGATGTTAGGGAGCTCGCGGACGGGAAGGCGGGAGAGCGCAACGATGCCGACGAGGGCAATCGCCAGATTAGCCATGGTGGCGGCCACGGGTCGCCGAATACAAAACTCCGGAAGATTCATGGAGCGGGAGGGGTGGAGGATTGGGGTGTGGAGGGGGTTTCGGGGAGAAGTTTGCGACCAGGGGAAAGGCGGAGATTGCCTGAGCGTGCGACGAGATCGCCTGCGCGGAGTCCTTTGACGATTTCGATCCGTCCTGGGATGCGCAGACCGATTTCGATGGGAACGAGTTCGGCTACTCCCTCGGCGTCACGGTAAGTGGCGAACCCGCCTTCGTGGGGAAAGATGCAATCTTCTGGGAGGGTGAGGGCTTTTTCTTTCGTGCCGATGGCGAGGTCAAGATTGGCAAACATTCCGGGTTTGAGTCGGTGATCGGCATTTGGGACGAAAGCGCGGACTTGGACGGTGCGGGTGGCCATATCGATCTGGGGTTCGATGAGATAAATCTCGCCAACGAAAACCTCGTCTCCGTAAGCGGCGACTTTGAGGTGGATGGGTTGGCCGGGTTGGACACGTGCACCGTAGCGTTCGGGAACACCAAAGGTGAGTTTCATGCGATTGAGGGCGTAGAGGCTAACGAGAGTGGTTTGGGGACTGACGTACTGACCGACGCTAATGGTGCGGTGACCAAGGACGCCAGCGAAGGGAGCAGTCAGAGTATATTCCTGGAGTCGTTTGCGGGCGAGAAGCAGAGAAGCCTGGGTCCGCATAGAGTTCGCACGGGTTTGATCGTGTTCCTGTTGGGAAATGGTGCCGTCGGCGAGGAGGGTATCGGAGCGCTGCAGTGTCTCCTTGGCGTAAAGGTAATCGGCTTCTGTCTCTGCGACACCCGCGGCTTGTTTGGATTCGTCGATTTGGAGAAGCACGTCTCCTTTTTTGACTACGGCACCTTCGACCATGGTGATGGAGGTTATTTCTCCGTCCACCTCGGGTTTGATGTCGACGGATTCTTCCGCCTCAAGGGTGCCGATGGCAGCGAGGGTTTCGAGGAGGGGGCCTTCCTGGACGGCAACCAGTTCGACGGGAACAGGTCGATCTTTAGGTGGTCCGCCGCCTTTTTGACAGGCGCTCAGAGCCAAGAAGGCTAGAAGCATAACAAAATGATTCATATGATGAATGGTTAACAATGTGAAGCATCTCCCGACCTTGGTCAAGAGGGGAGGAGATCGCGAATAGCGGTAATGAGATCGGGCAGGCCCTCGCCAGTGGTGGCTGAGACAGAAAAGATGGTTTTGCGGGCAGCGGCTCGCAAGGCGGCAAGATTTTTAGCGGATTCGGGTAGGTCGCTTTTGTTGGCAGCGATGAGAAAGGTGCGTTGCCCAAGAGCCGCGTCGTGAAGGCGAAGTTCTTTACGAAGGAGCCGATAATCTTCCACGGGATCGCGTCCTTCGGTTCCTGCGGTATCGACGACAAGCAAAAGAACGGCGCAACGTTCGATATGGCGCAAGAAATCGTGACCCAGTCCCTTGCCGTCGTGGGCGCCTTCGACCAATCCGGGAATATCAGCGAGGGTGAAGCGATTTTCTTCGGCGGAACCGACCACTCCGATATAGGGGGCGAGGGTGGTGAAGGGATAGGAGGCAACCTTGGGCCGAGCGGCGGAGAGGGCGGCGAGGAGGCTAGATTTTCCGGCGTTGGGTAAGCCGACGAGGCCTACTTGAGCGATCGATTTTAGAACAAAGATAAATTCTCCTGATTCTCCGGGGCGGCCATCTTCGGCCATGCGTGGGGTTTGGCGGGTGGAGCTGGCGAAGCGGGAGTTTCCGCGTCCGCCGCGTCCGCCTGCACA
>CAMCDO010000070.1 GCA_945873585.1 Verrucomicrobia subdivision 6 bacterium
AATTTCTGTACTCATTTTTGTGCGAGAACCGAAACTCGGTCCCCTACCTTGGGTTGAATGCCATCCGTCAGCTTTTCCGTCATTCCAGCAGAAATGAGTTCACGGACTTCCAACAGACGACAATTTCCAATCACCTGATCCCCACGCACAATCCGGAAGGGCATCCCCTCACGGGCTCCCTGCCGACTTCCTAGATTCAAAACTAAAGACTGCTGCGCGGGGTCCACCGCCACAATTTGTGCATCCGTCACCCCAGAAGCCAGCGCCCGTGGGTTACTGCTCGCAACCATCTGCGCTTCCCATGTCCGCTTGGCGGATTCAAACTCCGCTCGCGCCGCCGCCTTCTTCACTGGACTTGTCTCACCCGCCCAGGCAGTGGCACTGGCCATTACATTCTTCGCCTGGCTCATCAGGGCCTGCAGCGCTTTCTCCGCACGAATCAACTCACCCGAAAGTCGCACCACTTTGTCATGGCTATCCCGTACGTCCCCACTCAAGGCACTCAGCCCAAGAAGCTCATCCCGCCTCTGGAGTTGGCTCCACGCTTCCCGATAGGCTTGAGCTTCCGCCTGAGCCATCAGGAGTTCATTTGTCTTGCTCGAAGAAGGCACTTCCCCAGAAGCAAAGGGCGCCAAGCAACTGACAAGAAGGAGAAATAACTTCATTACTTCGTCACCTTCTCCGTATGTCCACCGTGCCGCTTAAAGATACGCGTAGGCGAGAATTCACCTAAACGATGACCCACCATGTTTTCAGTCACGAAAACAGGATTGAAAACCTTTCCATTATGAACCAGGAAAGTATGACCGACGAAATCAGGCGGAATCATCGAGCGGCGCGACCAAGTCTTGATTGGCTTCTTTGCCCCAGAACCAATCTTTTGCACCTTCTCCATCAAATGGTCATCAATAAACGGACCTTTTTTTAGACTACGACTCATGAGGACCTCTTCTTTCTACGATCTTCCACAATAAATCGGCTGGAAGGCTTGTGACGGTGACGGGTTTTCAATCCCTTGGCCAACTGACCCCAAGGCGACACTGGATGCTGACGACCTCCACCCCCCTTGCTCTTTCCTTGTCCACCCCCCATCGGATGATCCACTGGATTCATCACCATGCCCCGAGTATGAGGACGACGCCCCATCCAACGAGAGCGACCCGCTTTTCCTAAACTGACTTTTTCATGCGACACATTGCCCACTTGACCCACCGTGGCGTAGCAATCCGCATGCAAGCGTCGCAACTCACCCGAAGGCAGTCGGACCAACGCATAATCCTTATCGATGGCGGTGCAAATCGCAGAAGCACCCGCCGAGCGAACCATTTGACCCCCACGTCCAGGGACCAACTCGATATTATGCAAAGGCAAACCTTGAGGAATGAAGCGAAGTGGCAAAGCATTGCCAACTTCTGCCGCCACTTTCATTCCTGCGATGACCGTCATCCCAACCAATAAACCTTCAGGCGCCAGCATGTAGGCCCGATCCTTTGGCCCGTACTCCACCAAAGCCAAACGTGAGGTGCGATTGGGGTCGTACTGAATCCCAATCACCTTGCCCGCGGTTGTTCGTGCACGGCGATTCCACTCGATGATCCGCAACTTCTTTTTATGCCCACCCCCACGACTCCGGCAGGTCGTCCGCCCATGAGCGTTCCGCCCACCCGTGCGGTTCTTTTTCTGCAGTAAGCTTTTTTCAGGCTGCGAATCACGGGTCAACTCCGAGAAATCATGGAGCATCGTGAAACGAAGCGATGGAGTCAGAGGGCGAAATACTTTTAAGGCCATATAATTATTCCTAGGCGAGTTCGATTTTCTGGCCTTCTGCCAGTGTGACGATCGCACGTTTCGTATGATTGGTCCGACCAGGTTCCCCACGACGAGAACGGCGGAACTTTCCTTTGCGACGCAAGGTATTCACCCGAATCACTTTTTTCCCAAAAAGGGAGGTGATCGCTTGGCGAATCTCTAACTTTGTCGCGTTTGGCGCCACTTCAAAAAGGTACTGGTTATGCGCCGTGGCCAAACGAGTCCCCTTCTCTGAAATTCTTGGTCGGAAAATAACTTCGGTTGGGTTTCTCATGAGAGCACCTCAGGTTTTGCTTTCGGTTGCAGACGACGCCCAAGTTCCACAAAAGCATCCTCCGAAACCCAAACCTGCTGACGACGCAGAAGATCTTCCGCATTCACCTCGCGGGCGGGACGGACGTCTACTTCTCGTAGATTCCCCGCCGCCTGCAAAAGGGTTCCTTCAGGCTTCGCCAGAATCAGCAAAACTGAAAGAGGTAAACCTGCATCTTTCAACCAAGCCAAGAGATCTTTTGTTTTTGGAGCTTTTAGGCTTGGAATCGTTCCCGTAAGCAATTTTCCTTGTCCAGCCAAGTCACTCAAAGCACGTCGCAAAGCAGTCCGCAAAACCGTTTTTGGAACATCCTTGCGGTAGCTGCGGGGATGCGGACCAAAGGCCACACCTCCACCACGCCAAACTGGCGAGGCTTTGTATCCAGCCCGAGCCCGCCCTGTGCCCTTCTGATTCCAAGGCTTGGCACCAGAAAGATCCACCGTGCCCTTCGTCTTCGTGGAATGAGTTCCCGAACGACGGTTGGCACGATAGGCCGTAACCGCCTCGTGCAAGGCCTGACTCGCTTTCCGATTTTTGAAAAGCTCCACTCCCAAGGCCTTCTCCGCCGCAACTAGATTGACTGGTTTAGCTTGGCTCATAAATACCTCAGGCTTGCGCCGGTTCCTTAATCGCATCGCGTACCAGCACTACGCTACCGTTGGGTCCGGGAACTGCCCCGCGAACCAAAATAAGCTTTTCCACCTCTCGAACTTGCATCACCCGCAAATTTTGAATGGTGCAGTTGTCCAACCCGAGATGCCCTGGCATTCCCGCGTTCTTGTAGACCCGACCAGGAGTCGAACGACAACCGATTGCCCCGTTCCTTCGGTGGGTAGTCGAACCGTGCGCATCGGCTTGTCCCGAAAAATTATGCTTCCGCATGACCCCGTGAAACCCTTTTCCCTTGGAAAGCCCTAAGACGTCCACCAACTGGCCAGGTTTGAAGCGGGTCACTGCAACCTCCGAACCGACCACGAGATCGGCAGGAGCGGCACGGAATTGACGCAAAAAGAGAGGATTTTTGCGGCCAGCTTTTTCGAAAGCCACCCGCTGAGGTTTGTTCGTCCGAGAAGCCTTACGCTCCCCCATCCCCATGACAACCGCATTCACTCGGCTACGCTCTGTTGTCCGAACCTCATAAACCGTGTTGGTCTCTGCAGAGATAACCGTGACCGCAGTCGCCAGTCCCTGATCATCATAGATCCGGGTCATGCCGAGCTTTTTTCCTATCATGCCAAATCGTTCGATCATGGGTTGGGCTCCTTGAAATTAAATCTTGATGGTGATGTCGACTCCCGCAGGTAGGTTAAGCTTTTTCAGCTCATCCACCGTCTTGCCGGAGGGCTCCAAGATATCCAGGAGCCGTTTGTGTGTGCGAATTTCAAATTGTTCCATGCTCTTCTTATCGCAATGCGGAGAACGATTGACGGTATACCGCTCAATCTTCGTCGGCAAAGGGATCGGCCCAGCCACCCGCGAACCTGTTCGCGAGGCGGTTTCAGCAATTTCCCCAGCTGCCTTATCCAATAGGCGGAAATCGAAAGACTTTAGACGGATGCGGATGCGGGTAGCGGCCATAGGTTTAGCCTTTCTTTTGTTGCGTAACTTGAGCCAGCACACTGGCGGGTACTTGCTCGAAATGGGAGGGTTCCATCGAATAGGCGGCACGACCGCGAGAAAGGGAGCGGATGGTATTGACGTAACCAAACATTTCCGCCAAGGCCACTTCTGCTTTGACTACGGATGTTAAGTTTTTTGAATCCACATTCATAATCTTTCCCCGACGACGATTGATATCCCCTAAAATATCCCCTTGGTACTCATCGGGGGTAGAACACTCAACCAGCATGATAGGCTCAAGCAGAATCGGGCCGGCCTTCTGCATGGCATCTTTCACCGCGAAAATAGCCGCCATCTTAAAGGCCAACTCATTCGAATCCACCTCATGATAGGAACCATCAATAATCTCAATTTTCATGTCGATGACAGGACTTCCATGCAATACCCCGTTCAATACTGCCTCGGCTACCCCTTTGCGTACCGCGGGAATATACTCCTTTGGAATATTTCCACCCGTCACCTTGTTTTCAATGGTGATCCCTTTCCCACGCTCCTGTGGCTCCACTTGTAAAATCACATGTCCGTACTGTCCGCGACCCCCAGACTGCTTGATCAACTTCCCTTCTCCACCGGAACTCTTGGTGATCGTCTCCCGATATGCAATTTGGGGTGCTCCAGAGTTGGTCTCGACACTAAATTCACGCTTAATCCGGTCACAAATAATTTCCAAATGAAGTTCGCCCATCCCCTTGATGATCGTCTGGCCCGTCTCTTCATTGCTCTGCACTTGGAAGGTAGGATCTTCTTCCGAAAGACGCTGGAGGGCTTCCCCCATCTTCTCACGGTCACCCTTTGTCTTCGGTTCCAAAGCCATCGAGATAACTGGCTCTGGAAAACTCGGCGGTTCCAGCGTCACCTCGTAATCTTCGTTCCGCAAGGTGTCGCCAGTTGCGATATCCTTTAGACCGACTGTCGCTGCGATATCTCCTGCAAAAACTGATTCAATATCTTCACGCTTGTCTGCTTGAATCTGAATCAAGCGACTGACGCGCTCACGCTTCCCTGTGCGCGAATTATAAATAAATTCACCTTTGCTCAACTTCCCTGAATAAACTCGGAAGAAGATCAACTTTCCGACGAATGGATCGGTCCAGAGCTTAAAGGCCAAGGAACAGAATTTCGCGTTATCATCAACCAAAACAGGAATACGCTCTTCAGGATTTTCCGTGCTGTGCCCAATCGCAGGAGGAATGTCGATCGGGCTAGGAAGGAACTCAACCACCGCGTCCACCAAAGACTGAACTCCCTTATTCTTGAAAGCCGAACCCCCCACCACGGGAACAAACAAGTTCGCAATCGTCGCCCGACGAATCCCCGCCTTCAACTGCTCAGTCGTAGGCCTTTTTTCGTTCAGGAAGAGATTGCCAACTTCCTCGTCGCAATCCGCAATGGCTTCGATCAATTCATCCAAGCCAATTTTGGCCATTTCTTGCAATTCCGCCGGAATATCCTTCACCTCATAAACCGAGCCAAATTCCTTACTATCCTTGTAAGCAATCACCTTTTGGTTGATTAGGTCAATCACACCCGCCAACTCCCCTTCTTTCCCGAGCGGTGTAATAATCGGCCAAGCATTTGCCCCGAGCTTCGTCTTCATCTCGTGCACCGCTTTTTCAAAATCAGCACCTGTCCGGTCCATCTTGTTAACGAAGGCAATCCGAGGCACTCCATACTTGTTCGCTTGGCGCCAGACGGTCTCGCTCTGCGGCTGCACACCCGCCACCCCGCAAAACACCGCGATGGCACCGTCCAACACCCGCAAAGAGCGCTCTACCTCAGCGGTAAAGTCAACGTGCCCTGGGGTATCAATAATATTGATCCGATTCATTGTTTTTTCGAAACTTTTCACTAAGCCCGCATCTGGCTTAACCGGCCAGAAACAGGTGGTGGCGGCCGAAGTAATCGTAATGCCGCGCTCCCGCTCCTGCTCCATCCAATCGGTCACCGTGGTGCCTTCATGCACTTCACCCATTTTATGAATGCTACCCGTGTAGAAAAGAACCCGCTCCGTCAGGGTGGTCTTGCCCGCATCGATGTGCGCGCAGATCCCGATATTCCTCGTCCGTTCGAGGGAATAACTGCGGGCTGAACTTTGGGTGGGAGGCATAAATCAGTTCCTTACCAACGCAGATGGGCAAAGGCCCGATTCGCTTGGGCCATCCGATGGGTTTCATCACGCTTCTTCACCGCATTTCCCTGTCCCGTGGCCGCATCCCGAATCTCTTGGGCCAGAGCTTTTTCAAAGGATATTCCCTTGCGCTTATTCGCCAAATCCACCAGCCAACGCAAAGCTAAAGCCAACTGCCTTTCAGGGGTGGTTTCCACGGGAACCTGATAGGTCGCTCCACCCACCCGACGAGATTTCACTTCCAAACGAGGCTTCACATTTTCCACAGCTTTTTGCACCACCGCCAAAGGATCTCCACCCGAGCCCCCTTCGTTCGCCCGCTCAATCGCATTGTAAACCAATCGACTCGCCGTCGAGAACTTTCCTGATTTAAGAATATACCCAATCATCCGGCCAACTAAGAGACTTTCAAAGACTGGATCCGGAAGGGTTTTACGCGAAAGATGGCGGCGACGACGGGACATAAATCAATCTCCTTAAATTAGGCTTTCGCCTCGGCCGCAGGTTTCTCTGCTTTGGCCGCCTTGGCAGCACCACCCTTCGGACGTTTCACCCCGTACTTACTACGGGAGACCATCCGAGAAAGCTTATTAGAATTACTCGGGCCAGAAGCTCCCAGCGCATCCAAAGTCCCGCGGACGATATGATACCGCACCCCTGGCAAATCCTTGACCCGCCCACCACGCACCAAAACAATCGAATGCTCCTGCAAATTATGATTTTCCCCAGGAATGTAGGCGATGACCTCTTCCCCATTGGAAAGACGGACCTTAGCCACTTTTCGGAGCGCGGAATTCGGCTTTTTCGGCGTACGGGTCATGACCTGCAAACACACTCCACGGCGCTGAGGACATCCGCGCAAGGCAGGGGCTTTCGTGCCGCGTTCAATGCGGGAGCGACCAAGTCGGACCAATTGATTAATCGTCGGCATATACTACTTTGGAGTCCCTCATCCCCGATCGATTCAAGACCGACGGCAAACCCT
>CAMCDO010000071.1 GCA_945873585.1 Verrucomicrobia subdivision 6 bacterium
TGGATCAAAATCTCTTGCAGATGCCCATACCTCTCCTGCAACTCCGCTAACACCCTCAGCGACCGTAATCGCGAATCCTGACTCTCTCCCCAACCCACCAGAATCCCACTCGTAAAAGGCACCTTCGCCCGTCCCGCCGCCTCGATCCCTGCAATTCTCCCCGCCACCTTCTTTTCTGGCGCCAACCGAATCTCGTCCTCAACACTTTCGAGCATCATCCCCATTGAAACAAAGTGAGGCCGCAAATCTCTCAACTCCTCCTCCCTCATCCTACCAAAGTTACCATGAGGAAAGAGTCCCGCCTCCCCACACCGATCCGCCACCGCCGCCGCAAACTTCCAAAAATCTCCATACCCTCGCTTCCCTAACTCCTCCTGAATATGCGACATCGCCCCAGGTCGCTCCCCTGAAATCATTAATACCTCTCGCGCCCCACCCGCCCGCCCTTCCTCAATCACTCGCGCTACCTCCCCCTCACTCACCAAACCCTCCCCATCAGTGCGAAATCCACAATAACCACAGTGCCAAGGACAGTCGTGGGTCAAAACTAAAGTTATCGAACGCGAATACGTCACCGCTCTCCCCGATCGGAGATCTGAGTTTTCTAAGGCGGGTTCTGCGTAAACGGCTTTCAACACAAGAGATTACCATCTAATTTTCAACCATGGCTATCCGTGAAGCAAGACCCTTCCTCATTATCGCCGCCGCATTTTGTGGCCTCAGCATCTGGCTCGCTTGGTGGATCCCCGCCACTTTCGGAGCTCTCCTCCTCATTGGCATCCTGCTTTTTTTCCGCGATCCCGAACGTACCCCCCCCGCCAACCCCCTTGCCCTCGTCAGCCCAGCCGATGGCAAGGTAATTTGCGTCGACCAAGCCGAGGACCCCTGCTTCGGCCTCGGTCAGTTCCGCCGCGTCGGCATCTTCCTCTCCGTCCTCGATGTCCACGTCAACCGCGCTCCTTTTACGGGCACCATCGAAAAAACCCACTACTCCGCTGGCGAATTCCTTGACGCACGCCATCTCGAAGTCGATATCCGTAACGAGAACCAAACTTGGCTCCTTCGTACCACCCGCGGACCCGTCCTCGTCCGCCAAATCGCTGGCCTCATCGCCCGCCGCATCGTCGGCTGGAAAAAATCAGGAGAATCCGTCCAAACAGGCGAACGTTTCGGCATGATTCGCTTCGGCTCCCGTACCGACCTCTACGTTCCCGCCACCTGCTCCATCCACGTCAAACCCGGCCAACGCGTGGTCGGCGGAGAAACTATCCTCGCCCAATGGCCCGCCTAAAACCCAAACCAACCCTCCCCGCCCGCCGCGGCGTGGCTTACCTGCTTCCGAGCATCATGACCGCTGGAAATCTCTTCTGCGGTTTCATGGCCGTCCTCCAAATTATTCAAGGTAGCCTCCTCCAAGCCTCTGCCGAAAACGACTGGATCCAACCCTACGAAACCAGTCTCCTCTGGATTCTCGGAGCCTTCATCTTCGATATTCTCGACGGTCGCCTCGCTCGCCTCGGAGGACACGAGAGCGCCTTCGGTCGCGAATTCGATTCCCTCGCGGACATTATCTCCTTCGGCATCGCCCCCGCCCTCCTCGTTTTTAAAATCGTTCTTGCGGAACTCCCCGCTCGCCTCGGATGGATGATCGGCTTTGTCTATCTTGTTTGTGGTGCCATGCGCCTCGCTCGCTTCAACGTCCTTGCCCTCACCCCCCAACTACCTACCCGTTCCAAAGATTTCAGCGGGTTCCCCATTCCTGCGGCCGCCGGTCTCGTTGCCTCCGTCACTCTTCTCCTTTTGAAATACTACGAATCGGATCGCGTCATCGGTAACTTCAAATACCTTCTGGCAGGCCTTCTCCTCTTCCTCAGCTTCATGATGTTTAGCAAAGTCAGCTACCCCAGCTTCAAAACCATCGACTGGCGCACCCAACGCCCCCTGCCACGCCTTCTTCTCATCGTCGCCGCGCTCGCCCTCGTCGTCCAAACCTACCAGTACTCCCTCGCGTTACTCTTCACTGGATACTTAATCTACGGCTTCGTTCGACCCAAACTCAGTCGGCGCCTACGGAACGAAATTGAAGAAGTCACCGCCCCCGCCCAGCGCACCCACTAATTAACCCAAACCTAAACGAAACAAAAGAGTCGCGAACCACGGCAACTCCAAAAGCAGATCATACGTAAAAATCGCTCCGATGATCGCCATCGCCGCGCCCATCGCCAAGAGGCAACGCAATACGAAAGAGATATCTTCTGTTTCCATCAGATTTCCTTTCTACCCTGCCTAGAGTCCCTTGCCAACCACCCTCTCAATACTCCTTAGCTCAGGGTAATTTTAAATTTAAAGGGACTGTCATCTGCCCCTAGCAAAATTTCGTTTTCCCCGCCTCGCAAATCCTTAGTTAAAGTATCCTCTGCTAGCCCAATCGGGGCGTCGTTCACCACCGTCCCCACCGAGCTTCCTCGGTCCCGTACAAAGAAATTGTCTCCCTCACGCTCAATCGAACAGTGATTTCGAGAAATCTGATACGGCTTATCGTCCGCTAACGGCAAGTCGTTTGAGGCAAATACGGTTGCTCCCTTCCCAGGCGTGTCGTGCTTCCGCCCGATTCGATAAGGAAATTTTTGAATCACCACCGTTCCCTCTGGCAACCGCGCCCTCGCGTGATCCGTCACCGCCGTCAAAACTACCGACTGGTACCCCCCCGCAGGAGGTGGAGCTACTGGCGCAACCGCCACTGGGCTTCCCGACACCGGCGCCGCCGCCGCCATTGGCACCCGCGTCAACTCCAAGGAAGGAGGCGCAATCGCCGTGGTCGCTGGTGCCACCACCCGCATCGTCGGAGCCACCACCGCAGCCACCCCAGCCACTGGCACCTGCTGCTCCGCCCGCGCTCGCAATCTCATCTCCATCCGCAACCGGTCATTCGCCGTCCGCAACCGCTCAAAGAACGATGCTAAATAGGGAATTAGGATTTCAGGCCGCTGCAACACCGCTTCATTAAAGTTTTCTGCCGTCAATACCTCGCACTCCGTCACCTCTAAACATTGAGCCGAAGCCGATCTCGGTCTCTCGTCCACCATCGCCATCTCCCCGAAAATATCTCCCTCCCCCAACTGCGCCAAAATCACCGCCTTCCCCTCTCCCGCGATACTAATCTCCACCCGTCCCTTCAGAATCCTGTAGGCCTCCTGCGTGGTGTCACCTTCCCGGAAAATCATCTGCCCAGGCTGAAAAATATTTGTACTCATAACCTTCAAAATGCGGATTTCTATCGCGTACGCAAGCCCCTTGCTCCAGCTACTCCATCCCCCACCGGGCAATTCTCCGCGCCAGCCAAAGATCAACGTTGAGCCTTCTCCCAATCCCCCCCTAGGGTTTCCAGTGCTTTTTCTCTCTTTCCCTATTCCTCGGCACCTTCTTGCCCTCATCGGTCTGACCTCCCTTCTCTTGTCCTCCTGCACCCCCCCCCTTACCCCTGTGCAACTCCCTCCCGAAATGACCTTTTCCGATTTAGCCAGCGGCCAACCCTTCGACTCCTCCACCCTCCGTGGCAAACTTATCCTCCTCAACCTCTGGGCCGCCTGGAGCCCTGCCACTGCCAAAGAACTTCCCGAACTAGCCTCCCTCGATGAAAAATACTCCTCCCAAGGCCTTATTCTTATCGGGGTCTGCCTCGACGATGCCCCAGCCGCTAGCCTCCTCATTTTTGCCGAACGCCATGGCATCCGCTACCCACTCGTTCTTCCAGGCCCCAAAACCCTCGACCTCATCGAACCCATGGAAACCATCCCCTACACCATCCTCCTCGATACTCGCGGAAAAATTCTCGCCCGCTTCCGTAGTCCTCTAAAACCAAGCGACATCCGAGCCGCCATCGAAAAGAACCTCTAAACCTCCTCCCCCCACTCTTCACACCAAGGCAAAACAACCTCCATCGGTAATCCGATCACATTACTCCGAGACCCCTCCACCCACTCCACCAACTGATCCCCCCCATCCTGTAACGCATAAGCCCCCGCTTTATCCATCACCTCCACCTCCCGTAGATAGCTCGAAATCGATTCTTCACTTAATTCCCGAAACTTAACCCGAGTCCGTACCACCGCCTCACGCAACTTCTTCCCCTGCGGTAGAATAAAGATGACCGCCGTAATCACCTCATGAGTTCGTCCGCTTAACCAGCCCAACATCTCCTTCGCTCCCCTCTCATCCGCAGGTTTTCCTAAAACCCGACTCTCACAAGCTACCAAAGTATCCGCCGCCAGTACCGGCCTCTTCGGATACCGCCCCGCCACCTCCTTCGCCTTCAGCATCGCATTGCCACGCGCTAAATCTCCTGGCGCCATCTCAGGGAAATCCGCCGCCACCCACTCCTCTACCTCAGGCTTGATTATCTGATAATTAACTCCCGATTCACGCAAAAGATCTGCCCTACGAGGAGAAGTCGAAGCCAAAATAATACGCATCAGCTTTTACCCTGCCTTTCACGCGTCTCAACGCACGCTTGGAATCCTAAACTTATTAACTCTTATCCGTCTTTTCCCCAACATATTCTTTAACAACTTTCGCCCTACCCTTGCCGTTCCAGCGCCACAAAGGAATTATAGCGCCTTGTGATTGCCGAAGCCCAACCCACTCGTCCTTGGGGACGTCGCGAACCGCCCGCCCCCATCACCATCGACGGACTTCCCGTCCACCATAATCTCGAAGCTGAGCGTTCCCTCCTCGGCGCCATGCTCGCCGACCCCGAACACGTCATCGATATCGCCCGAGAACAAGGTCTCCGCGAAGAAGATTTTTTCCACCCCGCCCACCAGGTTCTCTTCCGTGGCATTATCCAAATGCACGAGTCCAGCCAGGCCATCGATCCCTCCACTCTCCTCGCTTGGTTAAACGACCGTAAACTCGCCGACTCTGCTGGCGGAGCCTCCCTTATCAGCGATCTCGCCGCAGGCGTCATCAGCGTCTTCACCGCCAGCACCCACCTGACCCAAGTACGCGACAAAAGCCTCCTTCGCGAACTCCAACAAGCTTGCGCCCAAATCGTCGTCGGGGCCCATGAACGCCCCCACGAAGTTCAAACCATCCTTGACGAAGCCGAACGTGACATTCTCGAAATCCGCGGTCGCCGCGAAACCCAAGGAGTTCTCCGCGCCGCCGAAGTTACCCCCAAAGCCATCGAACTCATCGAGAAACTCATTAAAGGCAAAGGCCACTACAGCGGAATTCCTTCAGGCTTCGATGAACTCGATCAACTCACCACCGGCTTCAAAGGTGGCGAAATGATCGTTATCGCCGCCCGTCCAGGCGTTGGCAAAACCGCCCTCGCCCTTAGCATGGCTCGCCATATCCTCCGCGACCGCTGGAATTTCGAGAAAGAGACATTCACCCGACCTGGCTATCCTGTCGCCTTCTTCACACTTGAAATGTCCGCCCAGCAACTCATGTTTCGACTCCTTTCCTCCCACGCCAGCCTCGATTCCGAACAGATTCGGCGCGGTGAACTCAACGAAAGTCAAATCACTGCCTTGCGGGGCGTCGCCGCCGAAATCTGTGAGCTTCCCCTCTTCCTCGACGAATCCAGCCTTCTTACCATCGGCCAACTCCGTGCCCGCGCCCGCCGCCTCAAAAAGCAGTACAACATCGAAATCCTTATCATCGATTACCTCCAGCTTCTCACCTCTGGCACAAGTCGTGCCAAAGATAACCGCCAAGTCGAAGTTTCTGAAATCTCTCGCGGCCTCAAAGCACTCGCCATGGAGCTCAATATTCCCGTCATCGTCCTCGCCCAGCTCAACCGTAAACCCGAGGAATCCAACGCCGAACCCGCCCTTCACCATCTTCGGGAATCAGGTTCCATCGAACAAGACGCCGACGTCGTCATGCTTCTCAGCCGCGAATCGGCCGCCGACGAATCTGAAAATAATCCCCCCAGCGAAGATGGCGAACCCCGCCCGATCGCGGCCAACGTTCGGGGCATCCCCTGCAAACTCAATATTGCCAAACAGCGCAATGGCCCCTGCGATCGCATCCGCCTCCTCTTTCAACCTCGCTTCACCCGCTTCGACTCCCTCCCACGCGAAGCGCGATAATCACCTCCCACTTCCTCTTTTAACTTTCCCCCTCTTTCGTTAACCTTTGCCCATGATCTCTCGCGGGTATGTCGCCATATTTTCTGAGCCCCACACCGATGCCACCATCCGCCTCATGCTCCAATCTTGGCTCGATCGCTTTGAACGGGTCGAACAGGTCATTCCTGGCGCTCAAGCAGGTAATAGCACCGTTACTCTTGTCTCTCCCCAAGATCTCCTCCCTTCCGACCATCTTCAGTTCCGCGTTCTTCTGGGCGGAGACTTTACCTGGGCCTACCTCACTCGAGGTCGGCGCGTCATCGAAACCACTGGCCTCCCTAGCGAGAAAATTGCCCTCTGCCTCGACATCCTTCTCGAACTCACCGGCATTACAGAAATCGTGGACCAATCAGATGATCGTCGTCTCGACGAACTCGAACGGGATGGCCTGATGTGAATCCTCTTCCCATCCTCATTCTCACCGCTGCCTTCGGCGATGGTCATAATGCCGCCGCCCAAGGACTTGCCGCCGCTATCCGCCTTCGCGGAGGTGCTTCCCATGTCGCCGATCCCTTTGCCGAGTCTCGCCCCAAACTTAACGATTTTTTCCGTCGCCTCTACCTTACACTCATCAATCGCTACCCTCATTTTTGGAATCTTTTCTACGTCGCCTGCCACCACCTGCCCCTCATTGAGAATACCCTCTTCGTCAATCAACCCGCTTACCTTCGCCTCCGCCA
>CAMCDO010000072.1 GCA_945873585.1 Verrucomicrobia subdivision 6 bacterium
GGGTCTATTTTTTAACAGTGTTCTGCCTGGGGTGATGGGAGGGGATGTGATGCGGGCCTACTGGGCGGCGAAAGATGCGCCGCTGGCGCGACCCGCCGCAGTCGTTTCGATTTTGATGGAGAGGGTCTTGGGCCTGACGGCAACGGTCACGGTGGGGGCGGCTCTGATTCTGCCCCACTGGAACGATTTGATGATGCATCCAGTGACGCGGGCGGGGGCCTATGCTTTCTTAGTGGTTGCGGGAATTCTTTTTGTTTTGCTGACTATTTTAGCTCATCCCGCTTCGGGACGGATTTTAAGTGGGAAGATTCGGGAAGGTTGGAGAAAAGCGGCGGGAGAGGGAGCTGAGGCATGTCATGTCTGTCTAACCCATCCAGTGGGTGCAGGAGTGGGTTTGCTCCTGAGTGTGCTGGCGCAGTTGGCCTTGGTGGGGCTTTTTTACTCGGTCTCGCGTGCCGTGGGGACGGGATTGGAGTTTTGGCCGTTGGCTTCGGTTTTACCGATGGTGGCGATGGTAACGGTTCTGCCGATTACGTGGAATGGGTTAGGATTACGGGAGGCGGCTTTTGTGACATTTTTGGGGACTTTATCGATTGCCGCACCGCAGGCGGTGGCAATATCTCTGGGCGGGTTTGCCATGATTCTGGCGTGGAATCTTTTAGGGGGAGTGGTTTATCTGGTGGCGGGAGTGGGGCGAAAGTGATGTCAGGTTTGGAAACGAGGAGGTGTGGGAAGATTTGAGGATGAAGTTCAGGCTGAGGAAATGTTCAGCCTGTTTGGGTGGAAGTTAAGCGGGTTCCAAGACTTTTTTCGTTTTATGTTTGCTGGAGCGGTCAAGGTGGGTGCGGAGGAAGGGGGCAGTGCGGGAGGTTTTGGAGGAGGCAACGTGTTCGGGGGTTCCTTGGGACATGATGGTTCCTCCGTCTTCACCACTTTCTGGGCCGATATCGATGAGGTAGTCCGCTTCCGCTAAGACATCGAGATGATGTTCGATGACGACAACGCTGTGTCCTGAGTCGACGAGTCGATGCATCAGGTCGAGTAGGCGGCGGACATCGGCGAGGTGAAGGCCAACAGTAGGTTCTTCTAAAAGAAAGAGATGGTGAGCAGGACGGCGGGCCCGGCCTTTCATATGGGCGTGATCGGCGGCGATCTGGGCGGCCGCAAGTTCAGTGACAAGTTTGAGGCGTTGGGCTTCGCCCCCTGAAAGAGTCGGGCTGGTTTGGCCCAGCTGAAGGTAGCCGAGGCCTGTTTCGGACATAAGGCGACAGGGAGTAGCGATACGAGGGTGGGGAGCAAAGAATTCGGCGGCTTGCTCAGCGGAAAGGGCGAGGGCTTGTTGGATAGAGATATCCCGATAGTGCATGGCGAGAATCTCTGGCTTCCAGCGCAGGCCGTTACACTCTTCGCACCGAACATCGGCGGGTGGGAGGAAGCTCATTTGCACACGAACCATTCCTGCCCCGTCACAGGCGGCACAACGTCCTGGCCCCGCATTATGAGAGAAGTGGGAAGCGGTGAAGCCTGCCTGTTTGGCCGCAGGAAGATTGGCGTAAAGGGTACGAAGGTCGTCCATCAGGCCTAGGTAGGTGGCAACGGTGGAGCGTGAAGTTTTTCCGATAGGCGACTGGTCGACTTCTACCACTCGATCAATGGTTTCGGCGCCATGGACGGAACTCCAGCGAGGGTCTTTCTTTTTTCGCTCGGGGGAGGTGGCAGGAACGATGATTTCGCGGACTAAAGTGCTTTTGCCTGAACCGCTGACGCCCGAGAGGGCGGTCAAGCGGTGCATGGGGATGGCCACATCGATCCCATGAATATTGCGGGCCTTGGCACTCTTGACGGTCAACCACGTAACCGAGGTATCAATAGGGCGACGCTTTCCGCGAGCAGGATGGTGGATCGGTTCTCCGAGGAGGCGGGTAGTGGCAGAGGTTTCGGAAGAACCGATCTGTTGCCAGGTTCCTTGAGCGACAATTTCTCCCCCGTGGACTCCTGCCCCTGGACCGAGATCGATAATATGGTCGGCGGCGCGCATGGTGTCTTCGTCATGTTCGACGACAAGGAGGGAGTTGCCTCGGTCACGAAGGCCACGGAGGATGCCGAGAAGCTTTTGATTGTCGCGAGGGTGGAGACCGATGGTGGGTTCATCGAGCACGTAGAGTACGCCCTGGAGATTCGAACCGAGTTGCGAAGCAAGGCGGATACGTTGAGATTCGCCTCCTGAAAGAGTGGGAGCGGAGCGGTCGAGATTAAGGTATTCGAGACCGACTTCGCGTAGGAAGGTGAGGCGCTGGAGGATTTCGGGTTGAATATCACGGACAATGGCAGCTTCCCGGCCGGTGAACTTGAGTTGAGAGAAAAACTCCTGAAAATCGTGAACGGAAAGAGAATTAATTTCTGGAATAGGTTTTCCGCCGAAACGAACCGCACGAGCGATAGGATTGAGGCGAGCGCCGTGGCAGTCAGGGCAGGGCAAGAGGTCGCGTTCTTCGAGAGCTTCCCTAGCGAGTTCCAGTTGCTGCTCATTTTCAGCTTCGTCGTGGGAGTCGAGTTCTGGTGGTTTGGAAAGGAGAGAGCCGTAGCCTTGGCAGGTGACGCACCAACCGTGTGGGCTATTGAAGGAGAAGAGGCGGGGATCGAGCTCGTCGAAGGAGCGGCCTGAGCCGGGGCAAAAGAGGTGATGACTGTAGATGGTGGACTTTCCTGAGGAGTCGATGGCGTAGAGAGTGCCTTTGCCGAGGGTGAGCGTTTGAGAAACGAGGGCTGGGAGGTCTTGGCGACCTGGGGCGAGTTGGGCGACAAGCAGTTCGATTTGGTGCTCTTTATAGCGGTCGAGCGGTTCGAACTTTGCAGGATCGATCCACTTCCCATCGACGCGAAGAAGTTTAAAGCCTTTTTTTACGGCCCAGCGCGCGACTTCGGTATGAAAACCTTTTCGCCCACGGATGAGAGGGGCAAGGAGATCGAGGCGTTTGGAGGAGCGGAGTTGGCGGCGGATGCGAAGGACGATATCGGCGGAGGTTTGGCGAACGGCAACTTCTCCAGTCTTAGGATCGTGTTGGGCTCCGAGTTTAGCGTAGAGAAGGCGAAGAAATTGGTAGAGTTCGGTGACGGTGGCGACGGTTGATTTACGACCTCCGCGGGTGGTGCGCTGTTCAATGGCGACGGCGGGAGGAAGTCCAGTGATGGAATCGACATCCGGTTTCTCGAGTTGTTCGACGAACTGGCGAGCGTAGGTGTTGAGGCAGTCAAGGTAGCGACGTTGGCCTTCGCTAAAGAGAAGATCGAAGGCGAGGGTGCTTTTACCAGAACCAGAAAGACCAGTGACGACGACCATTTGATTGCGGGGAACTTGGAGATCGAAATTCTTTAGATTGTGATGGCGAGCGCCGCGAACGGAGATTTCTAAAGGGGCATGCCCATTTTTCTTGGAGTGATGTGGGGCAGGTTCTTCGTGGAGGCGAAGAGAGCGGGTAGGAGTTTTGCTCAGGAGAGGGGCGAGATAGGTGGCGGTGGGGCTGGTACGGCAGTTGGCGATGGTTTCGGGTGGGCCAGAGGCGATGAGTTTTCCGCCTTCCGCACCTGCCTCTGGGCCGAGATCAAGGACCCAGTCGGCATTTTTGATGACATCGAGATGGTGCTCGATGACAAGAAGGGAGGCACCTTGGTCGACGAGGCGGTGGAGCAGAGTGATGAGGAGGGCGACATCATCCAAGTGAAGACCGGTGGTGGGTTCATCGAGGATGAGAAGAGGGGAAGTGTTGGTGGGCGTGGCAGAGTTTTTGTCGCGGCTTTTTTTGGGAGTTTCTTTCTCTTTTTTCTGGGGGGCCAGATGGGCGACAAGTTTAAGCCGTTGGGCTTCTCCGCCTGAGAGTTGGCTGAGAGGTTGGCCACAACGAAGGTAACCGAGACCGACTTCAGCAAGGAGAGTGAGGGAGGTGACGATTTTCTCGTGGCACTCGCGGGCGCGGGGGGTGAGATTTTCACGTGGGGCGAAATGAACTAGGGCTTGGGAAGCGGTCATTTCGAGGAGTTCATGAATCGATTTGTCGAGGTAGCGGGCGAGGAGGACGTGGGGTTGAAAGCGTTGACCTTCGCAAGCAGGGCACGTGACAAAAACGTCAGAGAGAAACTGCATAGAAATCTTTTCGTAGCCCATGCCACCGCATCGCTCGCAACGGCCTGCGCCTGCGTTGAAGGAAAAGGCGGAGGCGGGGAGGCCTGCGCTTTGGGCTTCTTCCGTAGAGGCGTAGAGTTCGCGGACGAGATCGTAGATGTCGAGGTAGAGAAGGGGGGTGGAGCGTGGGGTTTGAGTGAGAGGGGATTGGTCGACTAAGACGACATCGGAAATTTCATCGGCGCCTTTGAGCGATTTAATGGAGGGGGGATTTTCGACAGCACGGCCCATTCGGTGGAGGAGGGTTTTGTGGATGATTTCGTGGACGAAGGTGCTTTTACCTGAGCCGCTGACTCCAGAGACGGCGACGAGTCGGCGGAGGGGGAAAGCGGCTGAGAGATTTTTTATGTTGTGGCAGGTGGCGCCTTTGACGTGGATCCACGGGTGATCTTTTTCTGGGCAGGGTCGGCGTGGATTGGGCACAGGGATGGAGCGTCGACCTGCGAGGTAGGCGCCGGTGGGCGAGTTTGCGATTTGCGCTAATCCTGATGGAGGGCCTGAGTAGAGGAGGTGGCCACCTTCGGCGCCCGCGCCTGGGCCCAGCTCGAGAATATTTTCGGCGGAGCGAATGACGGTTTCGTCGTGCTCTACGACGAGGACGGTATTACCAGCAGCGCGGAGTTCGCGAAGGAGATCAAGGAGGCGACCCGTATCGCGAGGATGGAGGCCGATACTGGGTTCATCGAGGACGAAGAGAGTGCCGGTGAGACCGGTGCCGAGGCAATCGGTGAGGTTGACGCGTTGGAGTTCACCACCTGAGAGAGTGCGGGTGGGTCGGTCGAGCGTGAGGTAGCCGAGGCCCACACTGATCAGGTAGCGGAGGCGGTGACGAATATTGGCGAGGGGGGCTTGGACGGAGGCATCTTTTGTTTTTACTTTTTGGAGGAGATCAGAGAGTTCGGCGAGAGAGAGAGAATTGAGTTCGGGCATGGTTTTGCCTGCGAGGTGCCAGTAACCGGTCTCGGGGCGGTAGCGATGGCCCGAACAGTCGGGGCAGATGCGGTAAGCGCGGTAGCGGGAGAGAAGCATGCGGACGTGCATTTTGTAGGTTTTGGTTTCGAGCCAGCGGAAGAAGCCGCGGACTCCGTACCAGTCGCCAGAATCCCAGAGTTCGGGTAGGGCGCGGGTGCTTCCTCCCTCGCCTTCGATGACAAAGGACTGTTGCTCGGGGGTGAGTTCGTCGAAAGGAACTTCGAGAGGGATTTTGCGGCGGCGACAGGCTTTTTCGAGAGACTGCTGGCACTCTTCGTAGGCGTTGGTTTGCCAAGGTTTGACGACGCCTCCTGCGATGGTGAGTTGGCGGTCGGGGAGGGCGAGGGACTCATCGATTTCAATAATGCGACCGAAGCCGCGGCAGGCGGGGCAGGCGCCGAGGGGATGGTTGAAGGAGAATAAGGCGGGGATGGGTTCATGGAAATCGCGCTCATCGCGTGGGCAGAAGTAGCGGTCGGAGTAGAGATGGGGATGGGTTGGAGTGCGGGTGAGGGCGATGGCGAGGACTCCTTTGCCGTAGCGAAGGCAGGAGGTGATGGCTTCGGTGAGCCGAGGTTTGGCGGAGGTGGAGAGGGTAAGACGATCTTGGATGACGAGGACGAGGAGATTTTTATTGGAGGGGGTTGTGGCGAAAGCTTGGGCGAGGGCTTCGAGGCCTGTGGTTTCGTCGAGGCGATGGGGCTGGCCTTGAAGAAGAATGCGACGGAAACCTTGGCGGGAGAGGAAGGCGGCGGCTTCGTCGGCGGGAGTTTTTTGAGGAAAAGGAATGCGAAAGAGAAACCAGGCCTCTTGATTGGCGTATTGGGAAAGAAGGTCATGGAGGATGGACTGGGGGGTCCAGGGGCGGATGGGTTGGGAGCAGTCTGGGCAGGTGAGTTTAGCGAGGCGGGGAAAGATCAGTTTGAGGTGGTCGGCGATTTCGGTGACGGTACCAACGGTGCTACGAGAGGAGCGGACGGGGTTACCTTGACTGAGGGCAATGGCTGGGGGGATACCCTCGATCCGATCGACGCGGGGGCGGTCCATGCGTTCGAGGAACTGGCGGGTATAGGGGCTGAAGGTTTCGGCGTAGCGGCGTTGGCCTTCGGCGTAAAGAGTATCGAAGGCGAGTGAGGATTTGCCTGATCCTGATGGGCCGGTGAGAACGTGAAAGACGCCGAGGGGGAGATCGAAGGTTAGATTCTTTAAATTATTCTGGCGGGCTCCTTCGACGCGGATGGAACCTGAAGATTGCATGGGGTGGGAAGGCTAGCCCGAAGTGGGCTGGGCACAAATAACAGAAATTCCTCACGCCAAGGCCGCTAAGGGGAATTGGAGAGAACTCACGCCAAGGCCGCTAAGGTCGGAAAGGGGGGAATCTGTAATTTTTGATGTTGGATTCTTAATTTTACCTGCAGTTGCGGCCCCGACGCCGGCCCCGACTCTGGTCGGGGCAGGTCGGGGTAGAGACACGCTTACGCGTGAATGAGGTTTTAAAGTTGGAAGCTTAGGTAGGGGCGGCATCTCCGAGGCCGCCTAGCTGGGCGATTGGACACACAGAATTGAACGCAGGCGTGCTAGGGACAGCCCGCCCTACCTAGGTTTTGTGGTTTGAGTCCCGCAATTGCGGGACGTGGATAGAGGAA
>CAMCDO010000073.1 GCA_945873585.1 Verrucomicrobia subdivision 6 bacterium
TTCAGCGAGGGGTCTAGTTTGTGAACGGCTTGGGGAAAATCGCGAAAGTTGGAGATATGGGGATCGATGGCGCCTTGGAAGGTGCCCATGCGAATTTCGTACTGATTACGGACATCGAGAAGGGTGATGGGGTGCTTGTCATCAAGCCACTGTTTGAGTTGGGTTGGGGAGATTTTAGGGGCGGGATGGTGAGCGGGATCGACTCCCGGCACACCGAATCTGACAATTTCTTTTTTAATTTTTACGAGCACCCTTTGGAAGGGTTGGGTAGAGCTTGGGCTCTCTTTGGGGCTGATTTCGGATAGGCCTGGGATCGAGCGAATCAGTTGGAGAAGAGAATCGAGTTGGGGCCGAGTTCCCGAGAGAGAAAAATTAATACCTTCGGTGGCGAGCAAGATGAGGCCTTTGATGCCGAGATCGATACAGCGGCTCTTCAGTTTGGCTTTCCATTCCTCGAGTTGAGCGAGGGGGGTAAAGCGATAGCAGGAGAGATTGATAATTTGGAGCACGATCGGGGAATAGTTTCGCAGGGGAGGGAAGAGGCTGACCATAAAAATAAGAGGAGAAGTAGGTGGCAGGGACGTGAAGCCCCGACGCGGGTCGGGGTAGAGATGCGTCACCGCGTTCGCGGGACGCGCTCACGCGCGGATTCGGCGTGAACAAAGGTTTAAAGGGGGGAATGAGTGTTCAGCGCAGGCGTTCTCGGAGAGACCGCCCTACCTCGGTGTTGAACCGGCGGTTGCGGGAAGCGCTCACACGCGGATTTGGCGTGAGCAAGGGGTTAAGGGGGGATGAGTGTTAAGCGCAGGCGTTCTCGGAGAGACCGCCCTACCTCGGTGTTGAACCCGTGGTTGAGGTGAATTGAACTATTTTAAGCGGGACGAAAATCGACTTGGCGTTTTGGCAGGTCGATTTTTAGGACGGCAACTTGGAGTTGGACGCCGGCGCGGTAGATCTTGCCGGTGCGACGGCCGAGGAGGGAGCGACGGGCGGGGTCGAAGGAGAAAAAATCACCGGTGAGAGCGGAGACATGGATGAGGCCTGAGAGAAGAAAGTCGGGCAGTTCGACAAACATGCCGAAGTTGGTGACTTCGGTGACCATGGCGGGGAAGGTTTGGGATGGATTGGGACCAGTTTGCATTTCGAGGTATTCGAGGAGTTTTAATTTTTTAGATTCCTGTTCGGCTTCGGCGGCGGTGCGTTCGGTGCGAGAGAGGTGCTGGGCGAGGGCTTCCAGTCCCGAGGAATCGACTTTGGGCGAACCTTTGGTGGGGAAGAGGGCGCGGTGGACGAGAAGATCGGCGTAGCGGCGAATGGGAGAGGTGAAGTGGGTGTAGTGGGATTTGGCCAAGCCGAAGTGGCCGAGGCTTTTTTGGGAGTAGACAGCGCGTTTGAGAGAGCGGAGGAGGCCGATCTTGAGGGCGTGGCCATCGGGTCGGCTGGGAAGAATTTTGAGAATCTTTTGAATTTCGCCGCGTTGGGTAAGGTCGCCTGCTTTGACGCCGTGGGCGATGAGGAGCTCGCGGTATTCTTGGAGGCGAGATTCCTCGGGAGTTTCATGGATACGGTAGACGGCGGGGCGGTTTTCTTGGTTGAGGTAACGGGCGACTGATTCGTTGGCGAGAAGCATGAACTCTTCGATGAGCTGGTGGGATTCGTCGGTGGACTCTTTTTCGATACGGTTGGGTCGGCCTTGGGCATCGAGAAGAATCCGCAGTTCAGGAAAATCGAGGTCGAGAGCGCCGGCCTCGAAGCGGCGCCGACGGAGGGCGGAGGCGAAGTGCCAAGTGCGTTGGAGAAACCGATCGAGATCGTCTTGGGCGGGGCGGCGGAGGCGGGTGAGGGCTTCCGCGTAGGTCAGGCGGTGGCGAGAAAGAATGACGGAGCGGGCGAATCGAGTAGCGCCGGGTTTGCCATCGGGACCGAGGCGAATGAAAGCGGAGCAGGTAAGGCGCTGTTCGTTGGGGCGCAGGGAGCAGAGTCCGTCGGAAAGGCGTGGGGGAAGCATAGGAATGACGCCGTTGACCAGATAGACGCTGTTGGCTCGTTTGCGGGCTTCTTGATCGAGTGCGGAGCCGGGTAGGACGTAGTGGGAAACATCGGCGATATGAACACCGAGTTCGACGTGACCTCCGGGAAGTTCGCGAAGAGATATGGCGTCGTCGAAATCGCGGGCGGTATCGGGGTCGATGGTGATGACAAGTTCGGAGCGGAGATCTTCGCGGCCGACGGGGTGGTCGGGGAGTTCGACGGGTGGGAAGGAAGCGGATTCGGAAAGGGCATCGGGCGGGAAAGTGGAGGGGAGATCGAATTTTCGAATAATGGAGAGAATGTCGATGCCGGGGTCGGTGGCTCGGCCGAGCCGTTCGAGGATGACTCCCTCGGGGTTGGTATGGCGGTCTTTCCAATCGATGAGTTTGGCGACGACTTTATCGCCGGGTTCGGCGGCGGGAGCACCGGCGGTGCCTGGGGCGGGAACGTAGAGATTATGGAGGAAGCGAGGGTCGTCGGGGATGACAATAAAGAAGCGGGCGGTTTTTTGAAGAGTGCCGACGATTTGGGAGGTCTTGCGTTCGAGGATGCGGACGATGCTGCCGCGGAGGCGATCGGGGGCAGCGGGGCGGCGGCCGCGGGCGGGGGCGGATTTTGCGCGGCGGTCGATGCGGGCGACAACCAGATCCCCGTGAAGGGCGGTGCCAGTTTCTTCGGAAGGAATATGGAGGTCGGGCGAGCCGTCGGGGGGGATGACGAAGGCGAAGCCTTTGGCGTGAAATTGGATGGTGCCGGTGACGAGATCGGCGGAGTTGGAGGCAATCCATTGATCCCCACGGACGCGGGCGATTCGGTTGGTTTTTTCGAGCTGTTCGAGGGTGAGGGAGAGGGTGCGGAGGGGGACGCGGAGGCGGCGACTGAGGGTAGCGGCGTTGAGGGGGGTAGCTTTTTTGCCTTGGAGAAGGGATAAAACGCGGTCAGGTAACTGGCTGGCAGTAGACATGGGTCTTAGGGCATAGTGTAAGGCTCGAGCAATGAACATCCTATTCGTGGCAACTGAACTCGCGCCTCACGCCAAAGTGGGGGGGTTGGCGGATGTGATGGCGGCATTACCCATGGCATTGGCGAGGGCGGGGCACGGGGTGAGTTTGGTAGTGCCGCTGCATCGCGGGTTGCGACTTTCGGGGGAGTTTCGGCGGACGAAGCGGGAGTTGAACGTACCTTCGGCGGGTCGTTTGTGGGGGACGCGAATCTGGGAGGGCAACCGCGGTGGGGTTTCGTTGTTTGGAATCGAACGGGACGAGTATTTCGATCGAGCCCATCCTTATGGGGAGGGGGGAGCGGATTACCCTGATAATTTAGCGCGCTTTAATTTTCTGGCGCGGGCTTCGGTGGAGTTGGCGCGTTATATCGAACCGGTTCCCGATGTGATTCAAGCGAATGACTGGCATGCGGCGCTGGTTTCGGCCCATGTTTTGGCGATGGGGCTACCGATTCGGACTGTTTTCACAATTCACAACTTGCGCTATCAAGGGGAGTTTGGGGCGGAGGAATTTGGGGGACTGGGATTGCCTCCAGGGATGTTCCGAATGGAGGCGTTGGAGTTTTATGGAAAGCTAAATTTAATGAAGGGGGCGGTGAAGATGGCGGATGCGGTGACGACGGTGAGCCCGACTTATGCGCAGGAGATTCAGGATGAGGCGCAGGGAGCGGGGTTGCACGAGGTGTTACGGTCGCGTGCGGAAAATCTCACGGGGATTCTCAATGGGATTGATGAGGAGGGGTGGAATCCGGCGACGGATACGGAATTAAAGATGAACTTTAAGGTGGGTTCGATGAAGGGGCGGGAGGGGTGCCGTTTGGCGTTGGAGCAGGAGATGGGGCTGGAGTCGGCGAATGGGCGACCTATTTTTGGCATGGTGACGCGGTTGGCCTATGAGAAAGGGGTGGATCTGGCTCTGGCGGTTGCGGGGAAGATCGTGGAGAAGGGAGGGAGGTTGGTGATATTGGGAACAGGGGAAGCGGGTTTAGAAAAAGAGGCGCAGAGGATTGCGGGTAAATATCCCAAGCAGGTGGCGGTGAGATTGGAGCACAATGAGGGTTTGGCTCGGAGGATTTTTGCGGGATCTGATTTTTTCCTGATGCCATCGCGAAGTGAGCCGTGTGGACTGACGCAGATGTATGCGATGCGTTATGGGGCAATTCCGGTGGTGTCGGACACGGGGGGGTTGCGGGACACGGTGGAGGAGTGGGACTCGGTGAAAAAAACTGGGACAGGATTTCGTGGGCAGGCTTCTTCGGAGCTGGGTTTGTTGGAGGAGGTAGATCGAGGCTTGGCGCTATGGAATGAGCCAGCGATGATGAGTGTGGTTCGTCGGAACGGGATGAGCCGAGATTGGGGTTGGGGCGCGTCCGTGCCTGCCTACGAAAAGGTGTATCGTTCCGTGTTACCCTAAACGAGAAGGAAAAGGAAAAGAGTATGCCTGAATTAAGAAAAGATCCGGTAGTGGGACGTTGGGTGGTCTTCAGTCCAGAGCGACAGATTCGACCAGAGCGATATGTCTGTGAAGAGCTGCCGCCGACAAAACCTGAGGACAACCCATTTTTGGAGGGGCATGAGGCGTATACGCCGCCAGAGATTTACGCGATTCGGCCGAACGGTTCGGCGCCGAACGGGCCGGGTTGGCAGTTGCGGGTGATCCCGAACCGGTATCCTGCGCTGCGGGTCGAGGGGAATTTGGATAAGGAGGCGGTCGGCTTTTATGATCGGATGAACGGAGTGGGGGCGCATGAGGTGATTGTGGAGACTCCGCATCCCCAGTTGGTTTTGGAGCAACAAACGCTTCCTGGGGTGGTGCGAGTTCTGCAGGCGTGGCGGGCGCGGATGATCGATCTTTCGCGGGATATCCGATTGCACTACGCACTGGTTTTTAAAAATCACGGGGCGCGAGCGGGGGCGACGATGCCTCATCCGCACTCTCAGCTGATTGCTATGCCGGTGACCCCGATTGTGGTGAAGGAGAAGTTAGCGGCGGCGCGAGCCTACTTTATTGAGAAAGATAGAAATCTTTTCGAGGACGTTCTTAAGGCGGAGCGGACGTCTGGAGAGCGGGTGGTATTTGAGAATGATGGGTTCACGGCGTTCTGTCCCTTTGCCAGTCGCTTTCCTTTTGAAACATGTTTGATGCCAAGGAGGCAGTCTCCTGATTTTCAGACGGCGAGCGACGGAGAGTTGCTTCTTTTGGCTGAGGGGGTCCAGCGTGTCTTGTCGACCTATGCGAGTGTGCTGGATCAGCCTAGCTACAATTTAATTCTGCAGACGGCCCCTTTTCGTCGAAGTCGACATCCCGACGCATGGTCAACCATCGACTTGGATTACCGATGGCACATCGAGATTCTGCCGAGGTTGACGGGGGTGGCGGGCTTTGAATTCGGCACGGGGGTCTACATTAATCCCACGTTGCCCGAGGATGCGGCCAATATTTTACGAGAGGGAATGACGCATGGGTGACGTGGCGCTACTTTGGCATTTGCACCAACCTTCTTACGTGGACGCGGCGACTGGGGAGGTGCTGATGTCGTGGGTGCGGCTCCACACCGTGCGTGGGTATGCGGATATGGCAGAGATGGCGCGACGGCATCCGCAGGTGAAGCTAAACTTTAATTTAACCCCAGTTCTGGTGCAGCAGATCGAACAGTTGGCGGAGGGGAAGGTACGGGATCGTTGGGGAGAGTTGGCGAAGAAGCCAGCGAACAAGTTGACCGAAGCGGATCGGCAGGAGTTGTTGGAAAACTTTTTTAAAGTGAACTGGGTTACGAGCGTGGATCCTTTTCCGAGATATCGGCAGTTGCTCGACTTGCGGGGGAGGCGGGCGGGGGCGGCCCAGTCTCCGCAGAACGCGAAACGCTTTAAGGAAGGAGATCTGCGTGATTTGCAGGTTTGGTTTAATTTGGGTTGGTGTGGTTTCGCCGTACGAAAGAGATATCCCGAGTTGGAGGCTTTGATTGTCAAAGACAGGGATTTCACGGAGGAAGATAAGTTGCGGGTTTTGCAGATTCATCAGGAGATGCTCCAAGGAATTTTGCAAGAGTACCGAGAATTAGCGGAGTCGGGACAAGTGGAGTTAACCACGACGCCGTTTTATCATCCGATTCTTCCTTTGCTGGTGGATACGGATAGTGCGAAGAGGGCGATGCCAGGAGCGAGATTGCCAAGTCGGATGGAGGCGCCGGAGGATGCCTTGGCCCAGTTGCAAAAAGCGCAGGTGTTGCACACGCGGGTTTTCGGGCGGAAGGCGCGGGGTTTGTGGCCGGCGGAGGGGTCGGTAAGTCCAGAGGTGGTGCCTTTGATGGTGCAGGCAGGCTTTGAGTATTTTTGTACGGACGAGCTGGTTCTTTTCCGAGGTCTCGAGGCCCAAGGAAAAAAGGTGGATCACGTGGAGCTTTTTCAAGCGTGGCGAGTGGAGGAGGGCGGAGTGACGATGAAGGCGCTTTTCCGAGAGAGGCCCTTGTCTGATTATATTGGATTTACCGCTTCGCGGACTGACCCAAAGGTTGCGGCGGACTATTTAAAAGTTCATCTCGAGCATATTACTCAAGTGATGGCGAAGGATGGGATTGTCTTGCTGGCCTTGGATGGAGAGAACGCGTGGGAATCTTTTCCTGATAGTGGGGAGGCGTTTTTGGATGCTTTTTATGGCGGACTGGAGAAGGCGGTTGGATTGCGAACCCAGAGGTTGGGGGACTACCTCGATGGTAAAGAAGGCAAGCCTGCAGGGCGT
>CAMCDO010000074.1 GCA_945873585.1 Verrucomicrobia subdivision 6 bacterium
TAACTATCCCCTCCTGCCGCCACTGTAGGCAGCCCCCGATCGTGGAGCATCTTGATCAGCCCAGCTTGAGGCCTTAACCCGTCGGTCAAAATAATCCCCGCTGGCTTCGTCTCGTGATTTCCCTTCCCCTGAAACTCTAGCGCAGCCAATAGAAGGTCCTCTCGATCACCAGGCGTGATCAAGAGAGCTCCTGGATTCAGCTGATCATGGAGACGAGCCGCGGTCATCGCCCCCACCGCTACCGACCGAACTTTCCTTCTTTTGAAACTCTCTCCCGACAAAAATTCCCCTCCCAACTCCAAACAAACTTGCCCCAGCGTCGGACGTCGCAACTCCCCTTGATAAGGCAACATTCCCAATATCGGTAGCCCCATCCGCCCAAATGCTTTTTCTGCCCAAGGCCGCAACGCCTCCATTTTTGCCGGCAAAACTTTATTTAAAACGACCCCAACCACCTTCACTCCATGCTTCTCAAAAAGAGCCAGATTCAAACTCACCTCATCCACGGGCCGCCCCACACCCCCTGTCGTAACCAGGATGACCTGACTCTCCAGTAGCTTCGCCACCTGCGCGTTAGAAAGATCGATCACACTGCCAACACCTGCGTGGCCCGTCCCTTCAATCAGAACAAAATCATGTTCCCAAGCCACTCGATTGAAGGCGGTCACGATCGTCTCCTTCATCGCAGGCAAGTCCCCCTTCTCCAAGTAATTCCGCGTAAACATACGATCCACCGCAATCGGTGACATCGCCTCAATGGGTAACTTCACCCCGTAGGTATTGCTCAGCAAAACCGAGTCTTCATCGACCTTCTTTCCCGCGACTTCCACAAATCTTTGCCCGACCGGTTTGGTATAACCGATTTTCTTAAACTTGGCCGATAACGCTGCATACAAACCTAAGCAACAAGTGGTTTTCCCGTCATCCTGCCGAGTCGCCGCCACGAAGATTCGTGGCGTCACCTTGTTCAGTTCCATCTGCCTTTATCTCCCTCGTGCCACCACCGGTGAAGCAGGCTCGGGGTATAGTTTCCTATACTCCACCGCCAAGAGGCCCACGATCGCCGCCACCCCCAGCACCTCATCCTCACTGGCCCCGCGACTAATCTCTGCTGCAGGTAAACGCAGTCCTAAAAGAATATTCCCATAGGTTCGTACCCCTCCGAAATGCTGAATACTTTTGACCGCAATATTGCCCGCACCCAAATCAGGGAAAACTAAACAGTCTGCCCTCCCCGCCACCGTCGAGCCTTTTGCCTTTAAAAGTGCTTTCTGCGGATCCAAGGCTGCATCAATTTGTAACTCTCCATCAAATTCAGCCCTCAGGCCAATTCGGTCAGCCAACACCTTCGCCTTCTGCGTGGCTTGAATCACCTTCCCAGTCTCCGCATTGAGACCCGCGCTCCCCTTCGTCGAATAGGAAAGAAGCGCCACTCGCGCTTTTTTTCCTGTCAGACGCATCTTCAATCCCGCCAAACCCACCGCCGTGGCCGCTAGCTCGTCCGCCGTCGGGGTCGGAACCACCGCCGCATCCCCCGCAAGCAAAAGCCCACCATCCCCAATATTTTTATCCGGACACTCTAAAATCGTTGCGCTCGAAATCCTCGAAATATGCGGGAGCCGCGGAATCATTCGGATGAGCGGTCGCAACACATTGCCCGAATAAGCTCCCACCCCCGCCACCAACCCATCAACCTGACCAAACCGGAGCATCAAGGTTCCGTAAATAATCGGATCCGAAAGATAATCATCGATCTGACTTAACTTTAATTTCGCCCCACTCGGTTCGGTTCGCAGATGATCTTTAAACATCTGCCGATCCTGCCCCTCGACAGGATCGAGGAGCATGACCCGATCTAAATCCACTTTCTGCGCCTTCGCCTGCCGCCGAATCAAGTCGGGTTGCCCTAACAACACCACGGGCCCGAGGCGCAGTTGGGCAAAGCGGGCCGCCGCCCTCACCACTTGCGGATTGGTACCTTCAGGAAAAACAATCCGCTTGGGATGACCAACCAACTTTTCCGCTAAGGAATGAAAGAGGGTTTCTGTGCTCACTTCGTCAATCTTCGACCCCTTCCCATTTGAGGGCAAGGCCAACATCCCCTGCCCCGTACTCCAAAAAAGAGTTAAACGTTAGTGCGCCGTTTGCGCTTCAGATTCAATTGCGCCATCGACTTCTGAATCAAAGCCATCAAAGCCGCCGCCTCCGGCCCATCTTTCTTCTCCAACAGAGCTTTCTTCGCACTTTCCAAGGCCTTCTCCACCGCGTGCTCATCAATGTCCTGCGGCTTTACTGCCATGTCGGTCAGAATCGTCACGCGATCTCCTGCCACTTCGGCGAAGCCTCCACCTACCGCCAGCTCATCCCCACGCGAACCGGCCTTCAAATCTAATTCTCCAGGCTGAATCGCTGTCAGCAACGGGACGTGCCCAGGCAATATCCCCAACTGGCCCTCGACCCCAGGCATCACCACCTGCTCGACATCATCGTCGAAGGTTTTGCCCTCTGGAGTCACCACCACCAGCCGAAGTTTTCCTGCCATGATTTCTCTTTTCCTTCTCTGCCCGTCTTAGGTCTTCGAGACCATCGAGATGCCACCCTTCATATAGAAATTCGCTTCAGGCACATCGTCATGCTTGCCCTCAAGAATTTCCTTAAACCCTTTGATCGTTTCCGCAACTGGCACGTACTCCCCCTTGGTTCCTGTAAATACTTCCGCCACCGCAAAAGGCTGACTCAAGAATCGTTGAATCTTACGAGCTCGGAATACAGTCAACTTGTCTTCGGGCGATAACTCATCCATCCCGAGAATGGCGATGATGTCCTGCAAATCTTTATACTTCTGCAGGACGCGTTGGACGCCGCGGGCCACTTCATAGTGCTCCTGCCCGACGATCTCTGGGGCCAAAGCCTTCGAGGTCGAAGCCAACGGATCCACCGCAGGATAAATGCCCAACTCGGCAATCGACCGCTCCAGCACAATCGTCGAATCCAAGTGCGCAAAGGTATTCGCTGGAGCCGGATCGGTTAAATCGTCCGCAGGCACATAGACCGCTTGGAACGAGGTCACCGATCCTTTCTTCGTCGAAGTGATTCGCTCCTGCAAATCTCCCATCTCCGCCGAAAGAGTCGGCTGATACCCCACCGCGCTCGGCGTCCGCCCAAGCAGCGCCGACACTTCCGAGCCGGCCTGGCTAAATCGGAAAATATTATCGATGAACAAGAGCACATCTTGGTTCTTCTCGTCGCGGAAATACTCCGCAATCGCCAAGGCACTCAAGGCTACCCGCATACGCGCTCCCGGGGGTTCGTTCATCTGCCCGTAGACCAAGGCCACCTTTGATTTTGAGATGTCCTTCAGGTCGATGACTCCCGCCTCCGACATTTCATGATAAAGATCATTTCCTTCTCGGGTTCTTTCACCCACTCCCGCGAAGACGGAGAATCCGCCGTGTCCTTTAGCGATATTGTTAATCAACTCCATAATCACGACCGTCTTGCCCACTCCCGCTCCTCCGAAGGCTCCCGCTTTGCCCCCTTTGGTGAACGGACAAATAAGATCGATTACCTTGATCCCCGTCTCCAGCACCTTGGCCTGCGTATCCTGCTCAACCAAAGTCGGAGCCCGACGATGAATTGGATAACGCTTAACCGCGGTGATCGGTCCCCGCTCGTCCACTGGTTCCCCTAAAACATTCAGCACCCGACCCAACACCCCTTCCCCCACGGGAACGGTGATCGGACCACCCGTATTCGTCACGGGCATGCCTCGCTTCAATCCTTCTGTCGAGGACATCGCCACCGCTCGGGCCCAATCATCCCCCAAATGTTGTTGAACCTCCAAGACCACCCGAGTCTTTTTCCCCTCCACCTCGAAATTCACCTCTAACGCTGCGAGAAGAGGCGGCATTTCCGCATCCCCCGTAAATTCCACATCGACGACGGGCCCGATGACTTGGACGATCGATCCCACATTGTTTGCATTCTTGGTTGCCATAATACGTTCTCCTTTTTCCGTCAGGCCATCGCCATTTGAGCGGTGGCAATTTCCAGCAGTTCGGTCGTAATGCCGCTCTGCCGGACTTTGTTATATTCCAGGGTAAGGTCCTTGATCATGCTCTTCGCATTATCCGTGGCGCTTTTCATTGCCACCATCCGCGCGGAATGCTCGGAGGCCTTGGCGTCCAGCATCAGCTGGTACACCTGGAAATGGATATAAGCGGGAAGCAAAGCCGAGAGGACCTCGTCCCCGTTGGGTTCATAGATATACTGCAAATTCTCGTCCGCCTTAATTTCAGTCTTGGCATGCTCCCCCGTGCCCGCCGCCAGCTTTTCTAGCTGCCCAATGGGCAAAAGATCGGTCCTCTCAGGCTTTTGCACCAAGGTATTTACAAACCGGGTGTGCCACACGCTCACGCTATCAATCTTCCCCTCCAAGTACTGCTCAATCAGAAATTGACTGATCTGCTTCACTTTGTAACTCGAGGTATCATCCTTCACTTCAAAATCCGCCAGTAATTCCCGCCCCGCCCTCGCGACAAACTGCTTCCCCTTCTTTCCCGCCGTCACAAACACCGTGTTCTTCGGCAATCCCGCAACTTCTCGCAGCAGATTCGTGTTCAGCGCCCCGCACAAACCCTTGTCCGTGCTGATAATCAGGGCACAGGGTTTCTTAATCTCTCTCTTTTCAAGGAAAGGATGCGACAACGAACCCACTCGATTCGCCAACGAGGCCAGCACCCGGTTCAACGCCTCCGCATAAGGCCGACCCGCCAGCGCCGCCTGCTGCGCTTTGCGCATTTTGGACGCCGCTACCATCTGCATCGCCTTGGTGATCTGTGCGGTATTGCGTACCGAACGGATCCGACGACGGATGTCTCTCGTACTGGCCATCGATCAATCCTTAGGCCGCAGGTTGACTCGCCACAAAGTCGCTCAAGGCGCTCTTCAACTCAGCCGCGAGGGAGTCATCCACCGCTTTCTTGTCGCGGATGCCACTGAGAATCTTGTCTTTTTGCGTCGTCAGATATTCCATTAAACGGTTCTGGAAGGCTTTCACCTTGTCCACCGGAACCGCATCAAAATATCCGTTTTGGATCGTCCAAAGAATTGCCACCTGCAACTCCACCAAAAGAGGTTGGTACTGGGTCTGCTTGAAAACTTCCACAATGCGGGCGCCGCGATCCAGTTTGGCTTTGGTGGCTGCATCCAGATCACTGGAGAACTGCGCAAACGCCGCCAATTCACGGAACTGCGCCAACTCCAACTTGATCTTCCCCGCCACCTGCTTGATCGCCTTAATCTGGGCGGCCGATCCCACGCGAGAAACCGAAAGCCCGACGCTGATCGCAGGCCGTACCCCTTGGTAGAACAAGTCGGTTTCTAAATAGATCTGCCCGTCGGTGATGGAGATCACGTTCGTCGGGATGTAGGCCGAGACGTCCCCTGCCTGCGTCTCAATAATCGGCAACGCCGTCAAAGAACCCGCCCCCGCCTTCTCACTCAAGCGCGCACTCCGCTCCAGCAGACGGGAGTGGAGATAAAACACATCGCCGGGATACGCTTCGCGACCGGAAGGACGGCGCAGAACCAGCGAGACCTGCCGATAGGCCACCGCATGCTTCGAAAGATCGTCAAAAATAATCAAAGCATCCATGCCGTTATCCATAAACCACTCGCCCATCGCACACCCCGCAAAAGGCGCGAGATACTGAGAAGTGGCCGAGTCCGAGGCGTTGGCCGCAACAATAATCGTGTAGGCCAGTGCCCCCGTCTCCTCCAGCACCGTCAAGGTGCGTGCGAGACTGGAGTTCTTCTGCCCAATCGCCACGTAGATCGAGTACACTGGACGGAAAGTTTTATCCCCCAGCTTTTCTGCAAGCTGATTGATTCGAGCTTGATTGATAATCGTGTCGATCGCCACGGTTGTTTTTCCCGTAGAACGATCCCCAATAATCAACTCCCGCTGTCCTCGCCCGATCGGAATCATCGCATCGATCGCCAAAATTCCCGTTTGCAAAGGCTGATTGACCGACTGACGTTTAATAATCCCAGGCGCAATTTTCTCTACGGGATACGATTCCTTCGATTGGATCGGCCCCTTGCCATCCAAAGGCTGGCCCAGCGCATCCACCACACGCCCGAGTAAACCCTTGCCCACAGGAACCTGCAGGAGTTTACCCGTAGCTTTGACCTCATCCCCCTCCTTGATATGGGTGAAATCCCCAATGATGATCGCACCCACCTCGGTTTCTTCCAGATTGAGCGCCAAACCTGTCACCCCATTTGAAAATTCGATCATTTCATTCAGAGCCACCCCTGAAAGGCCCTCGATCTTCGCCACCCCGTCACCGATTTCGCGGACACGCCCAATATGGCTTTGGGTGACTTCCGATTTTAGCTTTCCAATTTCTGATTCGATTTCGGCAATAATTCCACTGCTCATAAGTTAGCTCCTTCTTTTTCCTTGGTGTGATTTAAGTCACCCGGGTGAGCGCCTCAAGGCGCCCGCGGATGGTCGCGTCCCAGACATCGCTGCCGACGCGGATTTTTAATCCGCCCAGAAGTTCAGACCGAACTTCGGTCCTCTGGGCTAATGGTTTTCCAAAATGTTTTTCCAACATCCCAAAGACCGCCTTACCCCCATCCTCCAGCTTTACTGAGGAGATTACCTCGTGGGTGTGCCTCTCTACTTCCAACTTGGCCAGTTGCGCCAAACGCCCGAGCACTTGTAGATA
>CAMCDO010000075.1 GCA_945873585.1 Verrucomicrobia subdivision 6 bacterium
CTTCCATGCAAACCGCATCGCCCTCATCTCGAAATCGGTCGGCTTTCTTTTCGTCACCACCTTCCAAGCCGTTTCATCATCCCCCGCCCCATCACTCTCCTGCACCAGCAGCCCACCACCCCTCACGCTCCGCATCTCGTACCCCCCCACTGCCTTCTCACGATTTTCGATTAATCGCAGATTCTTTTTCGCCTGCAAAATCTTTAATGCCGCTGCCGTAAAAGAGGGCGCCAATATTACCTCACTAAAGATTTCCGCAATCGCCTCGGCCGTCTCCCCATCCATCTCCCGGTTCGCCGCAATGATCCCCCCAAAGGGCGCCTGCCGGTCCGTGGCATAAGCCTTCTCCCAAGCCGCTCGCAAACTCTCCCCTGTGCCCACCCCGCAAGGATTCGTGTGCTTCAGGATCGCCAATGTCGGAGCCGATCCCCGAAACTCCGCGATTAAACCCGCGGCCGCACTCAGATCCAAAACATTATTATACGAAAGTTCCTTCCCATGGAGCTGATTGAAGGAATCCAAAAATGATCCGTAGAGAGCCGCCTTTTGATGTGGGTTTTCCCCATACCGCAAAGACTGCGCCCTCACCCGTAGCAATCCCGCTGTCTCTTGCAAGACCGGCTGCTCAGGCTCTGCTCTCTCAGTCAAGTAGGCCCCAATCAAATGGTCATAGTGCGAAGTATGCCGAAAAACCTTTGCCGCCAACCTCCTGCGCGTCGCCAAAGTCGTGTCCCCATCCGCCTCCATCTCTTTCTGGACCACAGCATAATCTACAGGATCGGTTACCACGGTAACTGACTCGTGATTCTTCGCTGCACTCCGCAGCATGCTCGGTCCCCCAATATCAATATTCTCGATCGCCTGCTCCTCGGTGCAGTCCGGCCGCGCAATCGTCTGCGCAAAAGGATAAAGATTCACCACCACCAGATCGATCGTCGGAATGCCATGCTGCGATGCCTGCTCCTGATGCACCGCCGAATCTCTCCTCTGCAAAAGACCCCCGTGCACCTTGGGATGGAGCGTCTTCACCCGCCCATCCATCATCTCAGGAAATCCCGTGTAGTCGCTCAGCTCCATCACCTTCACCCCAGCCTCCCGCAACGCCTTGGCTGTTCCTCCAGTCGAAATTAACTCCACCCCCATCCCTACCAAGAATTTGGCAAACTCCAACAACCCCGCCTTATCCGAGACAGAAAGCAACGCCCGACGAATTCCTTTGCCCTGCTTCATTTTCGCAAATGCACCTTTCCATTCCCTCGAACAATCCTCCCAATCTCAAAGCAGCGGACCGCCTTTTTGGCCGCAGCCACATCTTTGCGCGCCACCACCACAATCATCCCAATCCCCATATTAAAAGTGCGATAAGCCTCCTCCCTACCCAATCGACCCCGCTTTTCCAGATACTGAAAAAGAGGCGGTACCGGCCAACTCCCTAACAGTATCTCCGCCCCAATCCCCTTCGGAAAGATCCGCGGCGGGTTATCAATCAAGCCACCACCCGTAATATGAGCTGCCCCCTTGATCCTCACCTTCTTTCCTATTTTCAAAAGAGCCGGCCGGTAATTTGGATGCACCGCCAACAACAACCTCTCCAACTTCAGCGAAGTTCCAGGCAATTTTCCTTTCGCCCTCAACTTTGCTTTCTTAAACAAAATATCTCGCGCCAAAGTATACCCGTTCGTCTGGAGACCATTCGAGGCGAGCCCCAAAATTACGTCTCCTTTTCGAATTGAACGCCCATCTGTGCCCTGCCCTGCCTCCATCACCCCCACAATCGAGCCCACCAGATCGTAATCGTGACCTTGATAAATTCCCGGCATTTGCGCCGTCTCCCCTCCGAGTAACGCACACCCTGCCTTCCGACATCCCCGTACCAATCCATTCAAAATCTGACGAAAGGTTTTTGGGTTGAGTTTTCCCGTTCCGATATAGTCCAAAAAGAAAAGGGGCTCTGCCCCCAAAGCCGCGATGTCATTCACACAATGATTGACCAAATCTTCCCCGATCGTCCCGTGCTTACCCACCTGCTGAGCCACTTTTAGTTTCGTCCCCACCCCATCAATGCTCGCCACTAAAATCGGCCTCCGATATCCACGAATCCTTCCATCAAAACAGCCACCAAACCCCCCCACCGTTCCGATCACCCCAGGGCGATGCGTCGCCCGCACTAAAGCCCCAATCCCAGATTTCACTCGGTTCCCTAAGGTGATGTCCACCCCAGCCCGTGCATACGCGTCGCGAGCCATACCCACTACAACAGGAATCCCTGCCGCGTTTCTTCTTCGGGAACCAGAGATACCGACCGCAACCTGCGCCTCTCCAACACCTCTTTATCGTCCTCCGCCGTGAACGGCACAGGATAATCTCCCGTGAAACAGGCCAAACAGAATTTGTTCGCAGGCAGGCCACACGCCCGCACCATCCCATCCACATCCAGATACCCCAAAGAATCAGCTCCCAAATACTTCGTGATCTCCTGTTTCGTCATGCGATTAGCCAAGAGATCCTTCGGATTCGGAAAATCGATACCGTAGTGGCAGGAAAAACGGTGAGGAGGACAACTCACTCGAATGTGCACCTCCTTCGCCCCTGCTTCTCTCAGATTCGTCACCCGCGCTCGTGCAGTCGTTCCGCGCACAATCGAATCATCCACCACTACCACCCTCTTCCCTTGCACGGCCGAACGAATTAAATTCAGCTTCACCCGCACATTAAAGTCTCGAATCAACTGAGTCGGTTGTAAAAAACTTCTTCCAATATAGTGATTCCGCACAAAAGCTTGATCCAACGGAATCCCCGCCTGCTCCGAATATCCCAGGGCCGCGTAGGTCCCCGAGTCAGGCACAGGCACCACAATGTCCGCTTCCACTGGGTGCAGCTTGGCCAACTCCCGCCCCATCCGAGTCCGAGCGTGACTCACATTGCGTCCGCTCAGTGCGCTGTCCGGACGGGCGAAATAAACAAACTCGAAAATACACAAGGCTTCCCGCGAAGGCTCCGCATGCGGCTTGAAACTCCGAAGTCCATTCGGATCCACCACCACCACCTCCCCAGGTTGTACTTCCCTTACAAATTCAGCCCCCACTAAATCCAGTGCACAGGTTTCGCTCGAAAAAATGTACGCGTCCTCCAGCTTCCCGATGACCAAAGGACGAAACCCGAAAGGATCACGCGCCGCAATCACCTCGTTCTCCCCCATAATCACCAAAGAGTAAGCCCCGTGAACCCTCGAGAGAGCTTGCGAGAGGGAACCTCCTCCTACGGTTGGATTGCGCCTCGAAATAAGATGGAGGATCACCTCGCTGTCAGTTGTGGTTTGAAAAATCGATCCATCCGCCTCCAACTCTTCCCGAAGACTGCTCGCGTTGACCAAATTGCCATTATGCGCAATCGCAATCTGACCTCGGCTCGATTCCACCATCAAAGGTTGCGCATTTTTCAGGGTACTCGATCCCGTGGTGGAATACCGCACATGTCCGATCGCCCTCGTCCCCACCAGCTCCTTGAGATCACCTTCTTGAAAAACCTGCCCTACCAAGCCCATCCCGCGCTTCGCACGAAACGGTTTTCCATCATCCCTCGCCGTTACAATCCCCGCACTTTCCTGCCCCCGATGCTGCAAGGCATATAGCCCGTAATACGTCAGCTCAGCTGCGTTCGGATGATTATAAACTCCAAATACCCCACACTCATGCGTTGGGATATGGGAAGTTTTCAAGATTCCTTTCTAGCTAAGGAAACTTGATTTGAGAAGTGAGAGATTTTCATTCTCCCTCCAAAGCTCTTGGCAACGATTCGGTAAATAGTTTTTGTAACTCCCCCACCCCCCACTTTTCCTCCACCGATCCGCAAACGATTTTCAACTCCTTCCCCCCGCTCACCCCCAACCGCTTACACCCCACCCCCGCCTCCCCCGCTAACCTTTCCACCTCCCCCACCGCCCCCTCCTCCACCTCTACCAAAATCCTTCCCGCCCCCTCTCCAAACAACGCCTCCTCCGCCCTCTCCCCCTGCCCACACGGAATCGTCACCTCCCCACCTGCCGACCCCTCCCCCATTACCATCTCCGCCACCGCCCACAAAATCCCACCCTCCCCCACATCATGCGCCGCCAGCACTCCAGCCAACTTCAACACCCCACGCATCAATCCATGCAACTTCTTCTCCCCTTCCAAATCCACCTTGCCCAGCTTGCCCGCCAACACACCATGAATCTCCTGCAAATACAACGAAGCTCCCAATCCCCCAGCACTCTCCACCCCAAGCAAGAGCACAACCCCCCCACCCTTCCCAAAAACTCCCCCCACCAACTTCACACCCTCCTCCACCTTCCCCACTACCCCCACCACCGGAGTCGGGTGAATCGGTCCCGATGGGGATTGGTTGTACAAACTCACATTCCCGCCCGTCACCGGCAGATCAAAGAACCGACACGCCTCCGCCATTCCCTCAACCCCCTCCCGCAAGGTCCAGAAAATCTCCGGATCATGCGGATTTCCATAGTTCAAATTATCCGTTAACCCCAGCGGGACCGCTCCGGCACACGCCAAATTACGACACGCCTCCGCTACCAGCGCCTTCGATCCCTCCCGCGGATCCTGTGCACACCACCGCCCATTCCCATCCAACGTCATCGCCACATGGACCCAGCCACCCCCTGGCTTCTCGATCCGTAACACCGCCGCATCCCCCCCCGGCCTGACTACTGTTCGCAACCCCACCATGTGATCGTACTGATTCCACACCCACCTCCGCGATCCCGTCGCAGGCGAAGCCGCTAATTTCAACAAATCCTCCCTCACCTTCGGTTTCGCAGGTAAAATCTTCTTTAAATCCAGCTTCTGCCTCTCCGCCAGTTTCGCAGGGACTTTCGCCTCCCTCTCATAGACCGGAGCATCATCCGCCAACAATCTCGCAGGCACCTCCGCCACCACCTTTCCTCCCGCCTTCACCACCACCTTTCCCGTCTCCGTCACAAAACCAATCTCCGCCGCATCCAACCCCCACTTCGCAAAAATATCCTTCAACTCCTTCTCTCTCCCCTTGTGCACGATGATCAACATCCGCTCCTGCGATTCGGAAAGCAGAATCTCATACGGCGTCATTCCCGTCTCCCTCTGCGGAACTTGATCTAACTCGATCTCAATTCCCGATCCACCCCGACTCGCCGTCTCACAAGTCGAACAGGTCAAACCAGCCGCCCCCATATCCTGCACCCCCACCACCAAATCTGGCTTGGCATACAACTCCAAACACGCCTCAAAGAGCAACTTTCCCACAAACGGATCCCCCACTTGAACCGCAGGGCGGTCCGCCTTGCTCTCCTCCGTCAAATCTCTCGATGCAAATGCTGCCCCCGCTAATCCATCCCTGCCCGTTTTCGCCCCAACGTAAAACACCGGATTCCCTACTCCCTTCGCCGCACCTCTCCGAATCTGATCGTGCCGCAATGTCCCTAAACAAAATACGTTCACTAAGGGATTTCCCTCATAGGCAGGATCAAAAACCAGCTCCCCTCCTACCGTCGGAACCCCCACGCAGTTCCCATAATGCGAAATCCCCGACACCACTCCCTTGATCAACGACCGTGTCCTTCTTCCCGCCTCCCCCTTCGCCTCAGGCCTGCCAAATCGCAAGGAATCCATGAAAGCCACCGGCCTCGCCCCCATCGTGAAGATATCCCGCAAAATTCCACCCACCCCCGTCGCCGCTCCCTGAAATGGTTCCACCGCACTCGGATGATTGTGCGACTCAATTTTATAGGCCAAGGCCAACCCATCCCCCGCGTCCACCACCCCCGCATTCTCCTCCCCCGCCTTAACCAAAACCGCTGGCCCCGTCGTCGGAAACTTTCTCAGCTCCCTTCGGGTATTCTTATACGAACAGTGCTCACTCCACATCACCGAGAACATCCCCAGCTCATTCTCATTCGGCTCTCTTCCCAGCCCCTTCTCAATTTTCCCATACTCCTCTTCCGTCAAACCCAGTTTCAAAGCAAACTCTCTTGCCTTCATATCGCTCTCCCTACCCCTGCCGCCCCCAACAAAATTCCTCGCCCATCCACTCCCCCCATCTCCACCTCGCAACACCTCTCTGGATGCGGCATCAACCCCAGCACGTTCCTTCGATCATTACATATTCCCGCAATGTTGTGACTCGACCCATTCGGATTCCCCTCCCTCACCACCTGCCCCTCCGCATTGCAGTACCGAAAAAGCACCCGCTGTTGTGCCTCCAGCTCCTGCAGAATTTCAGGACTCGCACGGTAACACCCCTCCCCATGCGCAATTGGAATCTTCAGCATCTCCCCTGTCCCATAGTGCGAAGTAAAACGCGACGCGGGTGTCTCCACCCGTATCCACGCCGGTTCGCATCGAAAGTGCAGCCCCTCATTCCTGGTTAAAGCCCCTGGCAACAATCCCGCCTCACACAAAATCTGAAATCCATTGCAGATCCCCACCACCACCTGCCCACTCTCCGCCGCCTGCTTCACACTCTTCATGATCGGCGAAAATCGTGCAATCGCCCCGCAGCGCAAATAGTCACCATAAGAAAATCCCCCAGGCAAGATCACCCCCTCCTCAGGATCAATCTTCGT
>CAMCDO010000076.1 GCA_945873585.1 Verrucomicrobia subdivision 6 bacterium
CATAGATGGTGTCGAAAGCGAGGGAGGATTTTCCTGAGCCTGAGGGACCGGTGAAGACTACGAGTTGGTGACGTGGAATATCGACGGAGAGATTGGCGAGATTATGCTGTCGTGCTCCTCGGATACGAAGCCATTCGACAGGACGGATCACGGACGGGCCAGATGGGGCCCCAGAATCGGGCTTAGGCAGCCGCGACGGGGGTCGGATCGACGTGGATGCGACGATTGCCTTTATCGACGCGAACCTGGCCGTGGGAGAGAGCGAAGAGGGTGTGATCACGGCCCATGCCGACATTAGCGCCAGCATGGAAGCGGGTGCCGCGTTGGCGGATGATAATGGATCCTGCGGGGACTGTTTCTCCGCCGAAGCATTTGACGCCAAGACGTTGACTGCGGCTATCGCGTCCGTTGCGGGTCGATCCCTGTCCTTTCTTATGGGCCATTTTAGAGTTCTCCCTTTATTTACCGACGGAAATCTTCTGAATTTTTACTTTGGTACGGGCTTGGCGATGGCCCACGGTGCGGTGGTATCCCTCGCGACGACGATATTTGAAGGCGATGACCTTGGGGGCGCGATCGTGGATAAGGACTTCTGCGGTGACTTTGGCGCCCGAGACGTTGGGCTTACCGATTTTAACATCGGCATCATCAATCAAGAGAAGGACATCGGAGAACTCGGTAGAGGTTCCTGGAGCGGCGGTGAGGCGTTCAATTTCCAAGGTTTCGCCTTCGATGACCTTGTACTGTTTTCCTCCCGTACGAATGACGGCTACTTTTGCCATAAGGGTAAAGAGTATCGGAAAGTAAGGTGTTGGGCAAGGCGGGACTTTTTCTAGCCGAAGGGACGCGATTATGTCCGCGTTGCTCACGCAAAGGACGAGAAGGGGTGGAATATAGGTTTAAGGGGCGGGCTAACTGGGGAGTTTGGGCGCGGTTTTAAAAGCGGAGCGGATGAGGAGGACGTCATCGTGACGGGCACGACGGCGTTGATAGCGCTTATCGACTTCTTCGATGAGGCGTTCCCAGGTTTCGGTGGCGAGGAGTTTTGGGGTTTCCCATTTTTCTGCGTTTTTTTCTTTTCGTTGCCAGCGAACAACACCCGAAAAAAGGGAGACGCGGTAGGTGGTTTCTGGACGGTCTCCTTCGGCCTTATCAGTCCATTCCATGCAACGGCGCATGGGGAGTAACTCAGAGCTCGCCGCGGGCGACAGATTCGCGAGCGAGGCGGGCGGCTTCTTTGACGCGTTCTTTTTCGGCTTTGGTGGTCCAATCGTCCCACGATTTTCCGAAAGCGGTATCTTCGCCAGTGAAATGAACAGCAGTTATGGTATCGGCGGGGACGATCTGGGGGATGGAATCTTTGCCATGCACGACGAAGAGGTGAACTTGGCCAGGGTTCTCATCGTAGCGGAAAACAAAGCCGATAATTTTTTTACCATCGGTGAGGTCGAGAGTGATGTCTCCGCGGTAGTCGAAAGCGGTAGTTAGGGCGTTTTGGCGGGAGGCAGCATCGGTGCAAGGGAGGGTGGTGTGTTCGATGGAGCCGGGTTTATGAGAGGGGAGGGCGTGTTTATCGGCTTGGGGCATAAGAGGAGGGGGGTGGACCGACGGTGGGGTCAGGTTCCGTAGGCGATGGCAGCTTTGACCGTGCGGGCGAATCCTGGGAGAGAGCCGAAAGTGTCGTCGACGGAGCTGGCTTCGTACCCGCAGTGAACCATGCAGTCGCGGCACTTCACGTTGCCACTTTTCTGCCCATAATTTTCCCACATGGTATCGGACATTAATTCTTTGAAGGTAGGGACGTAGCCGTCTTGCAAGAGGTAGCAGGGTTTTTGCCAACCGAAGACGTTATAGGTGGGGTTGCCCCAAGGGGTGCAATCGTAGTCGACGTTGCCTTGAAGGAACTCGAGGAAATTGGGGGAGAGATTAAACTTCCAAGATTTTTTGCGGCCTTTAAGAATTTCTTGGAAGAGTTTCTTGGTGCGTTCGCGGCCGAGGAAATGTTCCTGATCGGGGGCTTTCTGGTAGCTGTAGCCTGGGGAGAGCATCATCCCTTCGACATTGAGTTTCATCATGGCATCGAAAAATTCGCGGACGCGAGCGGGATTGGTGCCTTCGAAGAGGGTGGTATTGGTGGTGACGCGGAATCCGCGGGCGACGGCTTCTTTGATGGCTTCGAGGGCGACTTGGTAGGTGCCATCGCGACAGACGGCGGCATCGTGTTCGGGTTCGAGACCATCCATGTGGATGCTGAAGGTGAGGTATTTTGTGGGTTTAAAGAGATCGAGCTTCCGCTTGAGGAGGAGGGCGTTGGTGCAAAGGTAGATGTATTTTTTGCGGGCGACGAGGCCTTCGACGATCGAATCGATCTCGGGATGGATAAGCGGTTCGCCCCCGGGGATCGAAACCATAGGGGCTCCGCACTCGTCGGTGGCGTCCCAGCACTGTTGGGGGGTGAGACGTTTATTAAGGATGTGATCGGGATACTGGATTTTACCGCAACCTGCGCAGGAAAGGTTGCAGCGGAAGAGGGGCTCGAGCATAAGGACAAGCGGATAGCGTTTGACCCCACGCAACTTCTGCCCGAGTACGTAGGAGGCAACTGTCCAAGCTTGGCTAACAGGAACTGGCATAAGAGAAGGGATGAGGCTACAAATCTACAGAGCTTTGTCAACGGATGACGAAAAAACATATAAAATGTATAAAATACTAAAGAACAGAAGCTTATGAATATCGGCATTCTCCAGCTTAATTTTACGATCGGGGATTTTGAGAAAAACGCGGACAAAGTGGCCCGAGCGTATGGGGAGGCGGTCGAGTTGGGCGCGGAAATTGTGGTGGCTCCTGAGCTTGGTCTTTGTGGCTATCCGCCAAGGGATTTGCTCAATCGGGCTGATTTTTTAGAAGGGCATGATCGTAGGGTACGGGAGTTGGCCAAAAGGGTTGGGAAAGTCCCCTTGCTGATGGGTGGGATTGAAAAATCGACAAAGAAAGAGGGTCGGCCATTGCACAATGTGGCGTTTCTATTTGAGAAGGGAAAAGTGCGGGTGGTGGCTCGGAAGCGCCTTTTACCGACCTACGATGTATTTGATGAGGACCGATATTTTGAGCCTGGAGAAAAGGTGGCCCCCGTGCGGATCGGCGGTCGGCAGGTGGGGGTGACGATTTGTGAAGATATTTGGAATGATGAGGATGTCTGGATGGAGCGGAGGTACTTAGCTGATCCGGTAAGGGAGTTAGCAAAAAAAGGCATCGATCTCCTGATCAATCTCTCGGCATCGCCTTGGCATCAAGGCAAAGAAAAGACGCGGTACCGTTTGTTAGAGAGGGTAGCGAAAAGGGAGAATATTCCTGTGGTGCAGGTCAATGCGGTGGGGGGGAATGATGAACTTGTTTTTGATGGGCAAAGCCTCGTTTTGAGTAAGCGAGGCAAACTTTTGAGTATGGGATTGGCTTTTGGTGAAGAGGTGAAAGTGGTGGACTTGGATGGGCAGGAGAAAAAAATAGAGTGGGCCAGTGAAGAGGAGCAGATTTTTCGCGCGCTGGTTTTGGGAACGAGAGATTATTTGGGGAAGTGTGGTTTCCAGGAGGTGGTGCTGGGATTAAGTGGGGGAATCGATAGTGCGTTGACTGCGGTGATTGCGGCTGAAGCTCTGGGAAAGGACAAGGTGTTGGGGGTGGCGATGCCGAGTCGATATTCCAGTCAAGGCAGCTTAGAGGATGCCGAATCTCTGGCCCGGGCCTTGGGGATTCGGTATGAAAAGATCTCCATTGAGGGGCCGTTCGCGACGATGTTGCAGGCGATCACGCCATCTCGCGGGGGGCGGAGCGGGGGTTTGACCGAAGAGAATTTACAGTCGCGCCTTCGGGGAGTGATTCTTATGGGGATTTCGAATGACTCTGGGCGGCTCCTCCTGACTACGGGAAATAAAAGTGAACTGGCAGTAGGCTACTGTACTTTATACGGGGATATGTGCGGGGCCCTGGCGGTAATTGCGGATGTGCCCAAGACGTTGGTCTATCGAATTGCGCGATGGATCAACCGGGAAAGGGAGATTATTCCGAAAAGTTCGATTGAGAAGGCGCCGAGTGCGGAGCTGCGGCCCGATCAGAAGGATCAGGATAGTTTGCCTTCGTATGAGGAGTTGGACCGAATTTTAGACAGCTACGTGGTGAACGAGGGTTCGATTCGGGGGATGGTAAAAAAGGGGATCGCTCGGCCGCTGGCGGAAGAGATCGTCAGGAAGATTGATCTTTCGGAGTACAAGAGGAGGCAAGCGGCGCCTGGGTTGAAGGTGACGACGAAAGCATTTGGAGTGGGCCGGCGGATTCCTTTGGCTCAGCGGTTTGATCCGCGCATTTCCAAGTAATAATCGCTAGAAAATATTATTCTGGGATGGAGCGGGTTTTTCTTGAGGGGTGGCGCGGAGACGGGCGGGGAGGGATGGAGGCAGAAAATCTATGTCTTTTCATGAGAGCCCCGAGCTCTCGCCGCAACCACTCAGGCGATAAGCCGTATTCCGCCATGGTGTAGAGGTGGGAGCTTTTGTAGTCCACGGCGATGCGGGCATCGGACCGAATCTGGCGTTTTGCCTGTGCCGAAAGGGGAAGGCCGAATCGGCGATAGATGGATTGAATCGATCTCTCGGTGTTTTCTACAAGGTCGGGATAAAGAATCCGGCAGTAACGCTCAGGTCGAGCTGAGATAGCAAACTTTTCCAAGTGGAGAAACCAAGCAGCAGCCAGCTCGGCATATTCGCGAGATTCGGGCCCATTTTTTCGAATGGATGGATCGATCCACTGCCAGACGGTAAAGAAGACGCTGATGTGGGAAGGGATCGATTCCCGAGGATTTCGCAGAATATTAATAATCCGAGCGTCGGGAAATTCTCGTTGGAGGCAGAGAATCGACCCAGAAAACTGAGTGGCTTTGGAGAGGAGAACTTTGTCGGGGCCGTTGAGGTAAAGATGTCTTTGCAGACAGGAGCGGTAGTACTTCATGAGTTTCTTTTGTTGTCGGAGGGGCAGGTCATCGGCAAATCCAGCTCCCCACAAGGCACGGACAAAAGGGAAGAGTAGATAGATAGCTTCGGTGACAAAGGTATAGACGAAGAAACCCGCCTCTTCTTCAGGCTGGGTGAAACGCATTTTGTGCATGCCGTCCCACCCTCCGAAGCAGTGGCGTTCAATCCAAGAGAAGATATCAAAAAGGAGATGGCCCTTTTGGCGGCTGGCCTGAGCTACGGAATGAATAAGCTTCTGGATGGTGATGCTCGGAAAAATGGTTTGATACATGAGAACGGGGGCAAAGGTATCGCGGTCTTGTGCGAGTAGCCTTTGCAGGAAGGTGGTGCCACTGCGGGGAGGGGCGACAATGAAAATGGGCTGACGGATTTCCTGCCTGCGAAAATCTGGGTAGAGGATATGATCGAGGAAACGCCCGATCGCTACGACGATCCAAAAGAAACAAAGCAAAAAGAGAAAGAAAGTGACAATGACCCAGCGCCTCAGTTGGAAAGGGCTTCCTAGGTAAGACAGATAAAGAGCTTTGGCTGTAATGCCTAAATTGAGGTACATAGGGGTCTGCTTTTTTTAGTGGAAAACCCCCTTCCGACAATGCAAACCCCTTCCTCGCGATGACTCTCGACTTCCTGATCGGAGCGATCTCGGACTTTCGTTATCTGGCGATGTTTGGGATTCTCTTTATATCGGCCATGGGTGTACCGCTTCCTGAGGAGCCTTTGCTGGTGGCGAGTGGCTTATCGGTGGGTTGGGGAACCTCCTCCTACGGGTGGACCTGCTTGGCCTGCTTGACGGGAATTCTATCGGGAGATTTATGGGTTTATTTTCTGGGCATAAGAGGTGGGAAGTGGTTTTTGCAAACGCGATTGGGGTCGGTGCTCTTTTCGCCTGCGCGGCAGAAAAAAATTGAGCACCTCTTTGAAAAACATGGAATGAAGACTGTTTTTCTAGGCCGGTTTATCCCTGCGGTACGATTTGGAGTTTTCTTTTTTGCGGGACGGCATGCCATGCCGCTGGGGAAGTTTATCGGTCTGAATGCTCTGGGGGCTTTGGTCTATGCTCCCTTATGGATTTGGCTGAGCGCGTTAGCGGGTGAGCGATTTGCCAAAACGGCTGCGGCAACGCGACTGGCAGAGCGGTGGGTTGGGCAGGGAAGTTTGATCTTAATTGGGCTGGTTGTTCTGGTGGTTGTCGGGCTGATTTGGGGTGCGGGAAAGAAAAAGGGGTAGGTCAGCGAGAAAAGTTCCACTCCCGGTTGGCGTAGCGACTGGTTTCTAGATCGGCAGTGGACTGAATTTCTTGGGCGGTGAGAGTTGATTCACTCGTTTGGGCCTGAAGGCACTCTTCGAGGGAGTGGATGAGGTGGGCGGGGAGGGAGGCGGGGATCGGCCCATGTAAAAGAATACTTCCTTGGTGGAGGCAACCCTGTTTTGTGCGGCGCTGGGCTGCCCCTGCGAGTTTGTGGCCTGAGGAGTCGAGAACGTCGGCTGGAACGGGTTTAAGAAAACAGGAGGGGTCATCGTTGAGGGGTTGGGCGGAGGAGAGTTGGCA
>CAMCDO010000077.1 GCA_945873585.1 Verrucomicrobia subdivision 6 bacterium
GAACTCATCTCTCTCCGCCAGAAAGAACAACATCACGCCGCCGACCTCGGAGACTACGCCTCCGTTCTTCAACTCGGCCATCCCAGTACTGCCGTCCGCCAAACCGACCGGTCCGCCGTCGTTGCAGATCTCGTCAAAATCCTTGAAACCGCTCGTCCCCAAGTCCTTTACCTTCACAACCCTGCCGATCGTCACGAGACTCATATCGGCGTTCTCCTCGCCTGTTTGGAAGCGCTACAAAAACTTCCCTCCTCCGCTCAACCCAAAGAGATCTACGGTTGCGAAGTATGGGGCGATCTCGATTGGGTTCCCCACGCCCATATTATCCGTCTCGCCTGCCATGCTCCCGAAACCTTAGGACCATCCCTCCTCCGCTGTTTTAAATCTCAGGTCGAAGGTGGAAAACGGTATGACCGTGCCGCAGTAGGTCGACGCCACGCCCAAGCCACTTTCGGCAACCCCACACAACCCGACTCCGCACCAGAGGTAGTTCTCGCCCTCGATCTTCGCCCCCTCGTTCAGAGCAAACTCTCTCCTACCGAGTTCCTCTCCCCCCTTCTCGATCTCTTTCGCACAGAAACAATCGCTCGCCTCGCAAAATTAGGCGCAAAGAAATGACCTCTCGTCACGATTCCGTCACTCAAGCCACCCGTCGCCTTCTCGGTTTTCTCGAGCGCACCCAAATCGCTGACGGGAGTTGGTGCGTTCCCTACACTGGACCCAACTTTCTTCTCCCGCTCTACGTCATCACCGCCTACCTCACTAAGCGACCCATTTCAGAAAAAGAACGGCCAAGATTTGTCGCAGGTCTGCTCCAACCCCAAATCACCGACGGCTCCATCGGCCTGCACGAGGAATCGGTCCGCGGAGCTGTCTTTACCAGTGCCATCTCCTACGTAGCCCTTCGTCTGCTCGGAGAAAAACCAGAGCGCCCTGAACTCGCCCGCCTCCGCACCTGGATCCACACCTCTGGCACTCCCATCAAAGCCGCCGCTTGGGGAAAATTTATTCTCTCCATCCTCAACCTCTACTCATGGGAGGGAGTCACCCCAGTCCCCCCCGAACTGTATCTTTTGCCAAAATGGATTCCGATCCATCCCGCGAATATCTCTGGCTATGTCCGGATTGTTTATCTTCCTATGGCCTATTTCTACGGACGCCGTTGGCAAGCTCCTCTCGATCCCATTCTTCTCCAACTCCGCACCGAACTTTACCCGCAAGGTTTCGAAACGATCGACTGGCCCAAGCATCGCGCCGATCTCGCCCCTACCGACCATATCGTCCCAGAAACCCTCGTCGTCCGCCTCATCATGCCCCTTGTTCGTTTCCTAGAAAAATGGATTCCTTCCTTTCTGCGCAAAAAAGCCATCCGCCTTACCTACGAGCACATCGTCTACGAGGACGAGCAGTCTGATTTTACCCGCCAAGCCCCCGTTAATGCATGCTACAACACCTTAGCCCATTTCGTCGAAGGTAAGACCGCACTCCTCGATCGCAGTTGGCGCGAACTGCCTCGATACCTTTGGCAATTTCCCACATACACCGCCTGTCAGGGGTTCACCTCCTCCAAAGTCTGGGACACCGCCTTTACCCTACAAGGAATGAACCTCTTAGATTCAAACTTAGCGCCTCGTAAGGAGATCGAAAACGGTTGCCGTTATCTTGTCGAAAATCAGGTGATCGATGAACTGCCTTCCCCCCACCGCTACCATCGCCTTCCCCGCAAAGGAGGTTGGCCCTTCAGTGAGCGTCGCAATGGTTGGTCCATCGCCGATTGCACCGCCGAAAGTATCCTCGCCCTTGTCGAGGCTACCCCGTTTATTCCGCAACCCATCTCTGCAAAGATCATAACCGAGGGACTGCATTTTATCCTCAGCTACCAGAACCGGGACGGAGGTTGGGGCAGTTGCGACCGAGTCATCGGTCCTTCTTGGATTGAAATCTTCAACGCCTCCCACGTCTTCGCCGATATCATGGTCGATCACTCGTACGCCGAGTGCACCGGATCGGTTCTTGCGGCGTTGGCCCTAGTTCAAAAAAAGTTTCCCGAAATGGAATCCGCCGCGGTCGATCGAGCCATTCAGCACGGTGTCCGTTATTTAACCAAGACCCAAAAACAGGACGGCTCGTGGGAAGCGGTCTGGGGTATCTGCTTTAATTATGGAACCTCCTTCGCTCTTCCAGGCCTCCTGGCAGCTGGCCTTCCCATTCACGACCCTCGAATCGTTCGAGGGCGTAACTTTCTTCTTTCCCAACAGCTCGCCGACGGCGGATGGGGCGAGCATCCAGACTCTTGCCTGCAACGTCGACCGATTCCGAGTAAGGTGGGTTTGGTCGAGCCCACCGCGTTGGCATTGATCGCCCTCCTCGCCACTGGACCGAAGGAAGATCCTGCCGTGATTAGGGGACTGGATTTTCTACTCAAAACCCAACAAGCCGATGGAGATTTTCCGCCTCAACCGATTCCTGGGCTTTTTTATCGGACCACCCTCATCCGCTACGACCATTACAAACGAGCCTTCCCCCTCAAAGCCTTCGCTACTTTCCTCCAATCCTAAATTCCTCAGAAAAGAATCTGAGTAGAACCCTTTCTTGCAAAGAATTTATGCTTTAGGACGAACCCAGCCCGCCATCGCATACGCCATCGGCAACCGAATCCAACTCGCAATCGAGGCAATATCCGCACCCACCGTCGTGCTTTTGTCCCGACCCTTCCAAGCTCCAAACAACGCCCGCAGAAACGGTCCAGCAAAAGTAAGGAAAGAACGGCCATTCCCCATCAGCAGGCCCATCGTCCGCTCCCGCTCCTTTTCGTCACTGCGCCAAAGCGAAACAACCGCCCGCCGTAACGAATTAGAGAAGGCATCCTCTTTCGAGAAACAATCATAGAGCGCACGGGAGAGGAGCTCTGGTACTCGGCAAGCCCGACGCCGACTTTTCGCAAAAGCCTGAAAATTGGCTGTCTCGACTAACTCAATCGCATCGACCAGCCCATTGGTAATCCCCGTGGCCGTCAGCGGATGAGTGTGACCTGCCGCATCCCCAATCAAAACTCGCTGCCCATTCCCATAATCGGCCCGAGCCAAAAAGTGATTCGCCTGCCAACGCAAATGCCCACCGCGAATCTGCTCTTCACACGGCTGCCTCCAAACGGGAGGCAAGGTCTCGCGTGTCGCCGCAATCAACCATTCCGGATCTTTCATCTCTGCTTTATATTTTAGGGGTACGTCTACACATATCCGCACCACCGAAGGAGCAATCTCGTACCCAAGAAGAAAACTAGGCTTTCCTAAAAAAACGTGCCCGTAATCAGGATAGGGTGCCTTTACCCCCTCGAGCAAAATCCCCGTCATGGCAGACATCGGCCTATGCGAAGTGGCCCCTCGTAAACTTCGCCGAACCACACTCGAACGACCATCTGCACCCACCACGATTCCTGCCTCGAGCCTTTCCCCACTCTCCAAAACAACCCCCTCATCATCTACCGAAGCCACTCTCACTCCATGGCGAAAAGTTACGCCATCTGTTGTTGCGACCATCTGACGCATTTCGTCCACCAAATCTCCGTGATGAAAAGCCAAACCGAGCTGACCCTGCACGTAGTCCAACTTCACCGGAGATTCGCCGTGCCCAGGATAAACCACAAAACCGCGTCCCCGCGGTCGCCCCTGCATTGATGTGATCGCACCGAATCCTAGCTTCTTCAGCGCATCGACCCCCTGCGGATGGAGCCATTCCCCCGCAAAACGCTTGTGACTCTTACCCTCTGGCTCCGCCTCCAACAAAACCACCGACCGCCCAGCCATAGCGTAAGCCCGAGCCACGGCACATCCTGCCGGCCCAGCCCCTACTACAATCACATTGCTACGTTTTTTCATTCGATTTGCGATCAAGAGTTCTTAGCACTCATCCGCTTAATTCCAAGTAAAAGAGATGCGAATTGCTTGCAATTCATTCATGAAGAATGAGTTCAATTATCCAGGCTAGGAAATGAATTTCCACTAAAGCGATCCTTTTGTCCCCTTTAGCCCTTTCCATTGCCCTCACCTCTAAGTCTCCCTCCCCCAAATCGAACTCGGCCGCCCGCCTCAACCGATGGTCATTGCACGTCGCCAAAAAAGATTCCACCTCGTCTTTCGGCAAAACCCACCGCCCCGCCTGCCCAACTGGAGGCAACGTTTTGAGCCAACTCTTCATCGCCGCTCCTCTCCCCATCCGCGCCTCGTGCAAACCCGCTACCCAATGCACCGCATCCTCCCCACGAATCCCCGCCTCCCGCAGACCCGCCTGCCCATACCAAGCATTACCCACCATTGGATCCAACTCGCTTGGATCAGTCTCATACGCCTCCACCGTACTCTGCAACGCTTGCCGCAAAAGTGCCGCCTCAGGAGCCGCAAACTCAATTTGCCTGTCCCCAGCTCCTTCCTGAATCACCCTCATACGGGCGCCACCTCCAAAGTCGATTTTAAACCGAACTCCTGCAATCGCTGGCAGTACATCTCCGCCTTCTCTCGCGTTTCCATCGCCACCATGCTCCGACCCTGCTCATGCACCTCCAACATATGCTTCTTCGCCTTGGGCTCATCGAAACCTAATACTTTTTGAAATACAAAAACCACATAGCTCATAAGGTTGATCGGATCATTCCAGACCAGCACCCGCCACCCTTTGGCAAAAGCCTCCGAAAAATCAGCCTCTTGCGTCGGACTTTCTGTCGGTAATTCGATCGTGCCACTTTTCACCCCGCCAGCCTAGTTCCTTAACAGCTTTTTTCAATCCGGTTCCCCTTCGCCATTTCACAGATTTCCGCTAAGGTCGAATGATGCATCTTTCTAAGATTCTCTCCCTCCTAGCCGCAAGCGCTCTCGGTCTGCTCCTTGCCACCGCCGCCGTGCCCTACTCTCGTTTTCTCCTTCCCTCCACTTCGGCTCCCGCCCAAACCGCTCCTTTGCCCACTCTCATCAGCATCGCAGACCTCGCTGGCGAACCTTGGCCATGGCCCCGTCTCGACCTCACCCTCCTTCTCCGCGCCATCTCTCCCTACCGCCCAAACCCCGTCGGTCTCCTCCTGCCCCTCGACGCCCCCGATGTCCTCGAACCCGCCCAAGACGATCAGATGGCCCGCGCCCTCGCCTCCTTTGAAACTTCTGTTCTCCCCGCTACCACTTTCCCGACTCTCGCCAGCACCGAAACTCTCTCTCTTCTCAAAATTCCCCACCACGGCTCTCTGCAAAGCCTGCGTACGGCCGACTCCTTTCTCGCCCCGGAAAAAAGTCTTCGCCAATCCGCCACTCTCGCCGCTTGGAAGATCACTCCCGATGCAGATGGCCAACTCCGTCGCCTTCCTCTTGTTTTTCGCCAAGCCGATTCCGTCATTCCCTCTTGGCTCCTCGTCATGTACGCCCGCGCCCTCAACGCCGACCTCACCCAATCCGAACTCCAAGGACGCCGCTTGATTCTCCGCAATGCCCAAGGCCTTCCCCTCCAAACCATCCCGCTCGATCTTCGCGGCTCCGTCCCTATCGATTGGAATCAAGCCGAACCCACCACCACTAAAATGGAAATTCGTGGTGTCGTCCTTGCTGCCGAGCAGGAACGTATCGGACTACCCCCCTACTTCAATTTAAAACAAATCGCCCGCCGGCCCGTTCTTATCGCCACCACCCTCGCCGAGGTCGATCCCTCCATCGATTCCCCTATCGGTAAACATGCTCTCGCCGATGCCGTTCTCCGCACTTGGACTCGTCTCTCCGCAGGTCCCACTCCCGTTCTCCATCCTCCCAGTTGGCTCATCCTATCCGTCCTTTTCAGCTCGGCTGGCCTTGGTCTTTCTTCAGGACAACGCTGGCACATCGGCCTAATCGAAGCTTGTGGCCTAGCCGGTCTTGTTTTCGGAGCAGGTTGGATCGCCGCGAAATTGGGGGGATATTCTGGCGCTCTCCCCCTTACCCTCGGCTCCTTTCTCGCTACGCTTCTTGCACCCCGACTTCAGAAATGGATGGAAACTTCCCATGTTCGTTGATCGAGTTCGCATCCATGCCAACGCCGGCAACGGTGGCCGTGGCGCCGTCAGTTTCCTACGCGAAAAGTTTGTCCCCAAGGGTGGACCCGACGGAGGAGACGGCGGCGACGGCGGCGACATCATTCTCGAGGTGGATCCCCAACTCAATAACCTGATCGATCTCCGCTTTCGTCCCCACGCCCGCGCTGGCAACGGCAATACTGGCAGCGGCAAACAGTGCTCAGGCAGGGCAGGCAAAGATTGCCTCTTAAAAGTTCCACCCGGCACCGTCATTTACCCCCTCCCCCCAGGAGAAGAAGGCGATCCCCTCATCGATCTTACCAACCCGGGCGAAAGATTCGTTCTTTGTGCAGGCGGACGCGGCGGACGCGGAAACTCCCGCTTCGCCAGCTCCACCCGCCAAACCCCACGCATGGCCGAAGATGGCCGCCCCGGAGAATCAGGAGAATTTATCTTTGTTCTAAAATCGATCGCTCAAGT
>CAMCDO010000078.1 GCA_945873585.1 Verrucomicrobia subdivision 6 bacterium
CAGTGGTTGCCGTCGGCTTTAAGCATCTGATCGGATTCTTGCGGGCCCCAGGATCCTGTGCGGTAGAGGGCGACGGGGCTCTCTTGCCAACCTTGGCGGATGGAATCGACAATGCGCCAAGCTTCGAGGACCTCGTCGGCTCGTGTGAAAAGGGTAGAATCCCCGAAAATGGCATCGCCGAGTAATCTTTCATAGGCTTCGGGGGAGTAGGAACCGAACTCGCTGGCGTAGCAAAATTCCATGTCGACGGGTTGGACGGAGCTACGTCCAGGTTGTTTGGCGTTGAAGGAAAGGTGGACTCCTTCGTCGGGTTGCAGGCGGATATGCATGGCGTTACGACTTAGGAGATCTCCGAATTCTGCTCGAAAGAGAGCGGCGGGCGGACGACGGAAGACGATAACGATCTCGGAGGCACGGGAGGAAAGGGCTTTGCCTGTGCGAAGATAGAAGGGGACGCCGGACCAGCGCCAGTTATCGATCTGAACTTTGAGAGCGGCGTAGGTTTCCGTAGTGGACTGAGGATTGACGCGGTCGCTTTGGCGGTAGCCTTCGTACTGGGCGCGGACGGTGCTGGCACGAACGACTTCCACCTTGGGGGTGGGAATTGAACGGAGCACTTTAACTTTCTCGTCGTGGATTGATTGAGAGCTGAGATTGGCGGGGGGCTCCATGGCGGTGATGGAGAGAAGTTGCATCATGTGGTTTTGCACCATGTCACGCATGGCGCCGACACCGTCATAGAAGGCCCCGCGGGTACCGACGCCCTCCTGTTCGGCGACGGTGATCTGGACGTTGTCGATCAGGTTACTATTCCAGATTGGTTCCCAGATGGAGTTCGCAAAGCGGAAGTAGAGAAGATTTTGGACTGTCTCTTTGCCGAGGTAGTGATCGATACGGAAGAGGTTGGTTTCGTCGAGGCAGGCGTGAAGGTCGGTGACGAGTTGGTGGGCGGAGGGGAGGTCGTGGCCGAAGGGTTTTTCCACAACGACACGGGCGGGGAGATGGCGACCGACTAATCCCGCGGCAGCAAGTTGCTGGACGACTGGGGCAAAGTAGTCGGGCGAAGTGGCGAGGTAGAAAATATGTTGGGTGAGGCCGCGGTTTTTGGCTAAGTCAGCGAGGATCTTTTTAAGGGAGGCGTAGGCGGCGGGGTCGTCAAAGTTGCCTGCGTGGTAGGTAAGTTTTGGGGTGAAGTTTTTCCAATCGGTTGCATCGACGGGGCGGAGACGGGAAAACTTATCGATGCCTGCTTTCATTTCCTGGCGGAATTCGTCGTCGGCTTTCGGGCGACGGGCGAAGCCGATAATGGAGTAGTCTGCGGGGAGAGCTCCTTCGTGTTGTAGGCCGAAAAGGGCAGGGACGAGTTTGCGGGTGGTCAGATCGCCACTGGCTCCAAAAATAACCATGACGAATGGTGGGAGGACGCGGGTTGATGGGGGCGTGGCTTTTGGGGTGGGGGCGCTAGGACTCATGATTGATCGCAATGGTAGATTTCGACTGTTCCGCGGTCACTACGAACCTTTGCGGCAGGGAAAGTAGCTGTAGGGTCGTCGGCGGCGAGGGCACGGATATAGGGTTCCTTGGTGGGTCCACGAGTGAGGAACCAGATGGCGCGAGCATAACGGAGCAGGGTGTAGGTGGAGGTGACGCGCCAGACTCCCAGTTTGGGTACGAAATTTGGGGCGATGAGGAGCTTCTCTTCTTTGAGGGCGGCGGTATCGGGAAAGAGGGATGCGGTGTGGCCATCGTCACCGATACCGAGGAGGACGAGGTCGAAACGGGGAGGGTCGCCCAGTTGGGTACGTACCCGTTTTTCGTATTCGCGAGCACCGATTTCGGCTGTGGCGATTTCGGTGTGGACTCGTTCAATCTGGACGCCGGTACTTTGGAAGATTTTTTGGACCATGCGAAAGTTGCTATCTTTATGATTGGGATCGACCCAGCGTTCGTCGCCGAGGTAGAGGCGGGTGGCGGCCCAAGGCCACTTAAGGGAGGCTAAGCGCTCATAGAAAGGTTTGGGGGTAGATCCGCCTGAAAGGGAGATATTAAAAGTGCCACGCTCGCTGAGGGCAGGGCCGCCGAGGGTTTCCCAGCCGGTGATCATGGCGTCGAGCCAAGCCCCCGAGTCGGAGAATTCGTGCAAAAGCATAGGACAAAATAGTGGCGAAAAACCGTGCAGAAGCGACTCACAAATGGGTGGGTTGGGGCTGGTCGTTTGAAGAGGGAGGAGGTAGGACGGGAGGGTGAAAAGCCGTTTGGAGAAGCTGGATTTGGACAAGCAGATCCGGGAGAAAGCGGATTATCGGGAGAAGTTGCGCTATTTACAGCTGAAGCTTTTGCATGCGCAGAGGTTATTGCAGGATAGCCCGCGAAGTTTGGTTTTGGTTTTCGAGGGTCCAGATGCGGCGGGGAAGGGGGGGGTGATCAAGCGGCTGACGGAGCGATTGGATCCACGGTTGGTGCGGGTGTGGTCGGTGGTGAAGCCGACGGAGGAGGAGAAGGGGCATCACTATCTCTGGCGGTTTTGGAATAAGATTCCAGGGGCGGGTCAGACGGCGATCTTTGATCGGAGTTGGTACGGGCGGGTGTTAGTGGAGCGGGTGGAAAGCTTTGCTAAGAAAGAGGAGTGGAAGCGGGCCTATCGCGAGATTAACGAGTTTGAGAGGACGTTGGCCGATTCTGGGGCGATCGTGATGAAGTTTTTTATTCATATTACAAAATCGGAGCAGTTGCGGAGATTTGAGAGGCGAGCGGCGGATCCGTACAAGCATTGGAAGATCAGTGAGGAGGATTGGCGGAATCGGAGGAAATGGAATGAGCATCTGGCGGCGGCGGAGGAGATGTTTGCTCGAACCAGTTCCCGATTTTCTCCGTGGAATTTGATCGAGGGGAATTATAAGTGGTATACCAGAATCAAGGTGATGAAGGTATTGGTGAAGCGATTGGAGCAGGAGTTTGGTTCCTTGTGAGCGGGAGTCGACCTCAGGCGGAGCGGGAGTTTACGGTATACTTTTTTGATACGGACGCGGGTGGGGTGGCGCATAATTTGACTTATCTGCGTTGGATCGAGGCGGCGCGAACTGATTTAGCGGAAGCTATGGGTTGGGGGATTGGGGAGATGGTGGGAGGGCAGCATGGTTGCCCCGTCCTGACCAAAACTGAGGTGGAGTATCTGATTCCGGCGCGACTGGGCGAGAGGGTAAAAGTTATTTCGCGATTGGGGGAGGTGGGGAAGGTTCGATTTTGGGTGGAATCGGAGGTGGTGGGGAAGAAGGGAGAGCTATTTTGTCGGGCGAAGCAGGAGTTGGTCTCGGTGGATTTAAAAACGGGCAAACCGAAAGGGTTGCGCGAAGATTGGCGGGAAAAGCACAGTTGATGGGCGGGAAGGACGTGGAGTTTGAGTTTGCGATGTTGGCGTGGTGGGGTGCGTGAGGGCTTGAGGGTAGTATTGAATGTGGCAGGATGACTGGAATGAAATCGAAGAAGCACGTTGCTAATCCTCGGGCATGGTCGGGTCCATTGGTGGACGGAATGGAGCGGGCGCCGAGCCGAGCGATGTTACATGCGGTGGGATTTTCGCAGTCTGATTTTAAAAAACCACAGATCGGAATCGCTTCGACGTGGAGTCAGGTGACTCCCTGCAACTCGCATATTGATGTGTTGGCGCGGGAAGCGGCGGCGGGGGCGGACGAGGCGGGAGGTAAGGCGGTGATTTTCAACACGATTACGATTTCAGATGGGATCTCGATGGGGACAGAGGGGATGAAGTATTCTTTGGTTTCGAGAGAGGTAATTGCGGATTCGATTGAGACGGTGGCGGGATGTGAGGGATTTGACGGACTGGTGACGCTCGGTGGGTGCGATAAGAACATGCCAGGTTGCGTGATGGCGATGCTGCGACTGAATCGGCCTTCGGTCTTTGTTTATGGGGGAACGATCCTGCCTGGGTGTATAGGAAAGAAGCAGTTGGATATTGTCAGTGTCTTTGAAGCGGTGGGGCAGAGGGCGAAGGGTTCGATTAGTGAGGCACAGTTGGGGGAGATTGAGCGCTGTGCGATTCCTGGACCGGGCTCGTGTGGTGGAATGTACACGGCGAACACGATGGCTTGTGCGATTGAGGCGATGGGACTGAGTTTGCCGAATAGCTCGGCGATGGCGGCGGTTTCTCCAAACAAAAAGATGGATGCGAGGGAGGCGGGGAAAGCGGTGATGGGATTGGCGCGAAAAGGGATTCGGCCGCGGGATATTCTTACGCGGAAAGCTTTGGAGAATGCGATTGTGGTGATTACGGCTTTGGGGGGATCGACGAATGCGGTTTTGCATTTCTTGGCGATCGCTCGGGCGGGGGGGGTGAAGTTAGAGATCGATGATATCCACAAAATTGGTCAGAAGGTTCCGGTTTTGGCAGATCTAAAGCCGAGCGGAAAGTACGTCATGGCTGAGTTGGTGCGAATTGGCGGGTTGGTGCCATTGATGAAGCGGTTGCTGGATCGGGGATTACTCCATGGGGATTGTATGACGGTGACGGGGAAAACGGTGGCGGAGAATCTGAAATTTGTTGGGGATTATCCGAAGGGCCAAGATGTAATTCGGCCTTTTTCGAATCCGATTAAGAAGACGGGGCACCTAGTGATTTTGAGGGGAAACTTGGCGCCTGGGGGAGCGGTGGCGAAGATTAGTGGGAAAGAGGGGGAGCGGTTTGCGGGTAAGGCGAAGGTATTTGGCTCGGAGGAGGAGGCGATGAAATCGATTTTGGCTGGGAAAATTAGAAAAGGGGATGTGGTAGTGATTCGTTATGAGGGGCCTCGAGGTGGGCCGGGGATGCGGGAAATGTTGGCTCCGACCAGCGCGATCATGGGACGGGGTCTGGGCTCGGAGGTGGCCTTGATTACGGATGGTCGATTTTCGGGTGGAACGCATGGGTTTGTCGTGGGGCATATTACGCCTGAGGCGTATGAAGGGGGTCCCTTAGCTCTGGTTAGAAATGGGGACGGGATTGTGATTGATGCTCGGGCGAGAGAGGTGCGCCTCGAGATATCTGCCGGAGAGATGAAGAAAAGAAGGAAGGGGTGGAAAAAGCCTAAGCCTCGTTATACTAGGGGAGTTTTGGCGAAGTTTGTTCACTTGGTGTCTGATGCCTCGCATGGGGCGGTAACGGACGAGGGGTTGAGGCTTTAATTGAAGCGGGGGGGTTGGGGCTCCGCGGTTCTGTTTCTGGTGGTGGTGATGGCGGTGGGAATTGGGGTGCGGTCTTGCCTGAATCTACCGACAAAGTTGGCCTCGAGAACGGTGGCGGGGGTGAGGGAGGGGATCGCGGAGGTTTTTGTGGATCTGTTGCATGTTCGGCCTGAGGTTCGTGAAGGGACTCAAGTAGTGTGGGGTCAGACTTCGGCTCTTTTGGAGATTGTCGTTGCCGAAAAGAAGATCGAGGTGGGATATGATTGGGAACACGTTTGGTTGGGGAGTCGGAAAGTGATTCATTTAACTCAGTCTTATTTAGTGAAAGCGGGGTTTGATCTACAAAAATCGTTTGTGGTGGAGATTGGGCAGGTTCCTGGGGAGGTGACGGCTCGCTTGCCTCCAGCGCAGATTTTGGCGGTGAGTCCCGTGGGAGTGGTTTCATATCGCGACGAGGAGGGGTGGTGGAATAAGTTGACCGAGAAGGATCGGGAGGGAGCCATGCAAAAGCTTTCAGATGAGGCGCGAAGAGTGGCGTCGAGTAGTGGTCTGGTTCGCGAAGCGGAGGAGCGGACGGGGAGTCGTTTGACTGAGTTGGCTCGGGCCAAGGATATTCGCTTGAAGCTGGACTCAGCCTCCTCCCCGAATGCAAAATAAAAGGCCCTCCTGTGAATACCCTACAAAAAAATCCTAAGAAGAATCATTTGCCTCCGAGCCGAGGGGGATTGTCAGGGTTTGATTGGAAAGCCTTTTTCAAGCGAACGATCGTCTTGGTGTTTCTCATCTCGTTGGCGGTGCACGTTCTTTTACTGGTGGGGTTTGGTGGAGTTGCCATTTTTAAGGGTAAAATGCCCAAGATGCCTTTCGCGGCAGAAAATATGCCGACCGAGCAACCGATTGCGACGCCACCCCCAACGGATGAGGTAGTGCCAGAGGAGAGTCGAGCTGAAGATATGATGCCAGAGGAGACACCCGCGGCGGAGGAGTCAGCTCCCCCTTTGGAGATGATGACTGTGCCTGGGGGGGCAAGTTGGGCTCCAGCGATACCGAAGGATATGAAAACATCTCTGACGGGAACTGTGGGGGGAACGGGAACAGGGACGGGCACGGGTACAGGAACGGGAAAAGGGACGGGACGGGCTGGAATGAAGTTGTTTGGTATTACAGTGGAGGCAAAGAAGTTGGGGGTGCTGGTGGATATTTCAGGATCGATGCAGCAGTACATTCCTAAGGTGATGGAAGAAATTTTTAAAAGCTTTCCTGATGCCGATGTAGTTTTTATGAACGGATGTGGTGTGGAGGATTGGGATGAGGCCTTGAAAAA
>CAMCDO010000079.1 GCA_945873585.1 Verrucomicrobia subdivision 6 bacterium
GTACCAACGTTAACGTGGGGTTTCGAACGGTTGAATGCCTCTTTTGCCATAAATACTGTTCTCCTTGTCCTGCGGTTTCCCATCTCCACTCGCGCCGGATTGGAATTCCGTCGTCAGTCTCCCCGATCGGGGTTTAACCGCGACAGAGCCCATGACCGGGTTTGAACCGGTGACCTCGTCCTTACCAAGGACGTGCTCTACCAACTGAGCTACATGGGCGAGGTGGAACCCAAAAAGGTTCCGGAATTCGCCCGGCGTTTTCCTCTTCGGCACGAAATCTGCTTCAAAGCCTTGCGACTCGAACAAAATAACGACCCAAGGGGAAACGATAAACATGCCCGAACCCACCCCCCTCTGTCAACCCTCTCTTGCAAAAAAAAATATATTTTTTTGCTATGCCGAAAACATGCGAAAAACATAAAAGGCTAATCCCAAACCCGCAGCCCCCGCCCCAGCCCAAAGGAGCCAATCCAAACTACCCCCCTTAGCTTTCCCACTGATGGGAGACAAGTTACGAAAGTTTTCTGGGACGCCTACATCCACCCCAATCTCCGCTTGAAAGCCACGCCCAGCCGATGGCAGGGCCAGCGCCGCTCTCGCCACCGCCCCCTCATAACGAAAAGCTACCTGCCCAAATTGTAAACGATCTCGATCTTGTAACACCGCCGTGGTGATTTTTTCATCGTTCACCCGCGTCCCGTTCGTCGACTCCAAGTCCCGCACCCGATACTCCTGCCCCTCAAGCACCAATTCCGCGTGGCGCGAAGAAATACTCCCGTGCACCACCTGTACCTCATTCCCATCGATCCGCCCCACCGCCACGCGCAATCCCGTCAACTCCACGACCAACTGCGGAATCTCTTTGCTCTCGGAAATAAGCTTCGGCATACGCCCTTTTTTAGGCGCGTTTCGCGTCCGCGTCGAGTCGGGCAGCAAACTGCTGGAAAAAATAAGCCGCATCATGAGGCCCTGGCGCCGCCTCAGGATGGTACTGCACAGAAAAAGCCTCACCCGAAACCAGACGAATCCCCTCACACGTGCCGTCATTTAAATTGAGATGGGTCACCTCCACTTTCCCTTTCGGTAAAGAGTCCGCATCGACCGCATATCCGTGATTTTGGCTGGTGATCGTCACCTTGCCCGTCGCCAAATCCTTCACCGGTTGATTTCCTCCTCGATGACCGAATTTTAATTTAAAAGTCTTCCCCCCCAACGCGTGGGCCAACATCTGGTGCCCCAAACAAATCCCAAAGATCGGTTTCTTCCCCACCAAATCACGAACTGTCTGATGCACATACGTCGGTACCGCCGGATCCCCTGGGCCATTAGAAAGAAACACTCCGTCCACCTTCGCCGCCAGTATTTCTTCCGCCTTGGCCTGCGCGGGAAAGACCACCGGTTGCAATCCCTCCGCCCGAAGCAACCGCAGAATGTTGCGCTTCATCCCACAGTCAATCGCCGCCACCCGATGGCGTACTGGAGGCATCTTTCTCTTCTCTTCTCCTATCCGAGCCGGAAAATCAGTGCCCTCAGGATCCCACTCATACGATTTCTTGCAGGTTACCTCCGCCACATAATCTTTCGCCCCCAATCCAGGCCACGCCTTCGCCTGGGCGATCGCCTCCTCCGCCGACATCCCATTCGTCGCCAGTACACCCTTCATCGCCCCTTCCGTCCGCAATTTACGCGTCAGCGCCCTCGTATCCACTCCCTCAAGCGCAGGAATTTTGTGCCTCTGTAGATAAATATCCAGCGTTTCCCTCTGGCGCCAATGACTCGATCGCCGCGTCAATCGCCTCACCAATAATCCCGCCACCTGTGGCTTATCCGACTCCTCGTCCTCTGGATTGATCCCCGTATTCCCGATTTCGGGACAAGTTAACGCTACCACTTGCCCGCGGTAGCTCGGATCGGTCAGAATTTCCTGATATCCCGTCATCGAAGTGTTAAAACACATTTCCGCTGCCACCCACCCCACCGCGCCAAAACCTCTGCCCCGCAGAATTGTCCCATCCTCTAAGGCAAGTAGTCCTTCCATTCTGTTCAAACCTTAAGAGGAACTCGCCCGCCCGTCCAGATCATGGCGAATCTGCCCGTCGACCAACGTCAGCACCGCCCTCCCCCTCAACTCTCGCCCCTCAAACGGAGTATTTCTTCCACGGCTGGCAAACTCCGCTTTTCGTACCGTCCACTTCCGCTCAGGATCAATCACCGTCACATCCCCCACCGCTCCCACCGCCAAGCTACCCCGGCCCAAACCAAAATATTCCGAGGGGAACGTACTCATCTTAACCACCATATCTCGCAGAGACAGCATCCCGCTATGCACTAACTCCGTCAGATATATCCCCAGCGCTGTTTCCAGCCCCACCACCCCAAATGGGGCTTCATCAAACTCCACCTCTTTCTCGTAGGTGCAGTGTGGCGCATGATCCGTTGCCAAAAACCGGATCGTTCCATCCGCCACCCCCCTTTTCACCTCCTCCACATCCGCCCGTGTCCGTAACGGGGGATTCATCTTAAAGGAAGTGTCATATCCCTCCACCAAATCGTCCGTTAGGGAAAGGTGATGGGGCGAAGCCTCCCCATCAATCGGCACTCCTCGCGCCCGCGCTTCCCGCAGAATCCGAATCGAACCCGCCGAACTCATGTGCTGACAAACTACCCTTGCCCCCGTCAGCTCCGACAAAAGCACATTCCGCGCCACAATCACCTCCTCCGCAATCGAAGGCCATGCGGGTAGCCCCAGAATCCGCGACCACTTGCCCTCATTCATCACTCCGCCGGCCGATAAGAATTTATCCTCACAATGATCCAAGACCGGCAAATCAAACATCCGCGCGTACTCCAAGGCACGCCTCATTAACTCCGCATTCTGCACGCAGTGACCATCATCCGTAATCGCCACCACCCCCGCCTGTCGGAGCGACCCAATCGGCGCCAACTGCTCCCCTTTTTGACCCATCGAAATCGTCCCCGTCGCAAAAACATTCGCCACCCCAGTCTCCTTCGCCCTTTGACGCATCCACGCGATCGTGTTCGGCCCATCTGCCACTGGTGAAGTGTTCGGCATCGCAATCACCGAAGTAAATCCTCCCGCCACCGCCGCCGCCGTCCCACTCGCGATCGTCTCTTTGGCCGATTGCCCTGGCTCCCGCAAATGCACATGCGGGTCGATTAACCCAGGTGTCACCACCAAGCCCTCAACCTTCAGGACTAAGGCATCTTTCGCGGGTTTGCCTTCAGCAATCTTTCCCTCCCGCACCAAGACATCTCCATTCGCTTCTCGCTTGGTCGCAGGATCCACCACCAAGCCTCCCTGCAAAAAGATATCTCTCATGTCTCCCCCCCAATTCCCCGGCCCCCTGAGACTAAATAAAGAACCGCCATCCGCACCGCTAGCCCATTCGTCACCTGATCCAAAATTACCGAGTTCGCCCCATCGGCCAGCTCACTCGCTATTTCCACCCCTCGATGAATCGGACCAGGATGCATCAACAAAACCCCAGGCTTACACCGCCGAAATCTTTCCGTAGTTAACCCAAAAAGTGCCGCATACTCCCCGATCGATGGCACTCGCGAATGCACCTGCCGCTCATGTTGAATTCGGAGAAGATTAATCACATCCGCTTCCTCCAGCGCTCCCTCCAAATCATGACTAACCTCCGCACCCAGCTCAGCAAACTCCTTCGGCAAGAGGGTCGACGGACCCACTAACTTCACTTTCGCCCCCAACTTCGTCAGAGCCCATAGGTTCGAACGCGCCACCCGACTGTGGACAATATCTCCCACAATCAACACCCTCACCCCTGCAATCTTCCCCATCCGCTCCTGAATCGTAAAAGCATCCAGCAACCCTTGGGTCGGATGCTCGTGCGAGCCGTCCCCCGCATTAATCACCGAAGCTTTTAAACGCTCCGCCAAAAAGTGAGCCGCTCCTGCCGATCGATGCCGAATCACAATCGTTCCCGCTTGCAACGCCTCCAAGTTCCTTGCCGTGTCTTTGAGGGTTTCTCCTTTGCGAATACTACTCGATTCCTTGTCCAAACTAACCACATCCGCACTCAATCGTACCGCCGCCAGTTCAAAAGAAATCCTCGTCCGCGTGCTTGGTTCAACAAACAGATTCACCACCGTCCTTCCCTGCAAAGCAGGCACTTTTTTAATCGGTCGTCCCAATATTTCCTTAAAAACTGTCGCCGTAGAGAGAACCTTACCAATCTCCTCGGCGCTCAACTCACGCAGAGAGAGCAGATCCTTCCGCTGCCAAGTCACACTCATCCTGAACCCTTCTCCAAAATCACCGCGTCTTCTCCGTCCACCTCCATCAATCGGACCCGCACTTTTTCGCACGCTGCCGTAGGCAGGTTTTTCCCAATGTAATCAGGGCGAATCGGAAGCTCGCGATGTCCACGATCCACCAAGACCGCTAATTGAATAATCTTGGGCCGACCCAAATCACACAACGCATCCAAAGCCGCCCGAATCGTCCGACCCGTGAAAAGTACGTCATCCACCAAAATCACCGTCTTTCCCTTTAGGTCAAAAAGCACTTCCGAACCCTTCGGCACTGGCACATTCTGCGCCAAGTCATCACGATGAAAACTAATGTCCAAAGATCCTACTGGCAGAACCCCACCCCCTTCGATCAGTTGAAATTCCTTGGCCAAACGATGAGCCAGAGGCACTCCACGCGTTTGAATTCCCACTAGGGCAACATTTCCTTGGGTTTGCCGTTCGGCAATTTCATGGGCGATCCGCCGCACTGCTCGGTGTACAGCTTCCCCATCCATCATCTTTACCTCTGCCATTTCCGCCTCCTTGAGGAACTCACAGGTTCCCGTTAAAGGACGCGCCATGCGTCGTATTACAATCGTAGGATCAGCTTTGTTCTTTAGCGATCTCTTTTTCCCGATTCATTCTCCACTCACTCCGATGTTTCACAATCCAATCCAAAAGGCCCTTCTCAAATCCCACGTCATAACCTGCCTGCTCACTCAGATGCCACTTATGGCGCAAAATTTCCTCCCGCTCTAAAAGAAATTCACGGTACAGGGCCGAATTGCGGAAAACCGCATTCGACTCCGTCGTTTGCCCAACAGAAACTGCAGGACCCATAAGGGAAACTTGGCGCAGGAACGACGAAGCGCAAGTAGTTTCCTTTTTTATACTCTAATTTAAACTGCTTATGCAGAGAAGTTTGGAAACAAAATCTTTGTCACGGAATTGACTAAGTTGAGAAACCCCAACGCCGCAGGGGCGCTCGCTCGCACCAGTAACACTGGCTTCCCCTCGTCCCCGCACTGTCTCGCTTCTGGATCCAACGGGATCTCCCCCAAAAAAGGAACCTTCTGCCGCTCCGACTCCCTTCTTCCTCCTCCCGAGCCAAAAATCTCATGTTTCTGGGTTGTGCCAGGGACAATAAAATAACTCATGTTCTCCACCACTCCCAAAATCGTTACATTCACTTTACGAAACATCGCAATCGCCTTCCGCGCATCCACCAGCGCCACCTCCTGCGGCGTCGTCACAATCACCGCCCCATCCAACGCCACCGTCTGAACGATCGTCAGCTGGATATCCCCCGTCCCTGGGGGCAAATCCAACACCAGCACATCCAACTCCCCCCACGCCACCTGCCGAAGAAACTGCTGAGTGAACCGAGTCACCATCGGTCCACGCAAAGCAGCCGGACTATCATCCCCTAACAACATCCCCATGCTCATCAACTTCACCCCATGACACGTCGCGGGTACAATCCGCTCCGTCCCCTCCTCCACTTGCACTCCCTCACGACAACCCAACATCAAAGCCTGACTCGGCCCATAAAGATCACAGTCGCATAATCCCACTTTCAATCCCGATTGAGCCAGGCCCACCGCCAAATTAGAGGCCACCGTAGATTTCCCCACACCACCCTTCCCACTGGCCACCGCAATAATCTTCTTCACCCCCTCAATCCCCTGCGCCCCAGTCGAAGCGACTGCCGCCGGAGGCGCTACCTCCGTCCGAATCGTCACACTCTTCACCGCCAGCAACCCCTTCATCCCATCCCGAATCTCTTGCCCCAACTTCTCTGGCAAAGTCGGATCAGGAGTCGAAAGCTTTAGGGTTAATTTAAGATCCGTTCCTTCCAAATCTAAATCATGCACCAGCCCGAAGGAGACAATGTCCCTCGTAAACCCAGGATACTTCACCTGACGCAATCTCTGCATCACCTCATCCCGCCAGCCTTGACCCTTTGCTTCACTCATCCCTCTACCCTGCCTAACTTTTTCCCAATCCAAAATCCAAAAGAAAGATCCAACACTCCGCCAAGGGATTTTTCGACTATGGATTCGATAGCTTCACCACCATCGCCGTGGCACAGGGCACCCCTACCTTCACTTTTTTCTTTCCCAGACCTTTGCCCAATGGCGACCACTCCCCTGCCCACTTCCCATCCTCCCCAAACTTAGCCCCGCC
>CAMCDO010000080.1 GCA_945873585.1 Verrucomicrobia subdivision 6 bacterium
TCCTCCCACCTCTCCGCACAGACACACCACCGATCCCCCACCTTCAATCCAGGAAAACCATACTCTGGCCTTGGCGTCGTTAGATCATTGCCCGCCCTTTGACTGAAAAGTAAAAACTCCTCCGTCATCTGCGCACAAATCGCATGACAACCCACATCCGCCTCATGCCCATCACAACTCCCCGTACGAGTAAACCCACTCATCGGATCCACCGAACAGATCTTCAATTCCCCACCCAATACATTTTTCTGATCTGCTTTCATAATATTCAGTACCTTCATTATGCATCGTTTCTAAATCTTACCAAATATCCCTATGAATTTCCGAAAATAACATTTTTTCAAAACCTTAACACTATCTTAAGATCCTTATAGATAGATTTTTACAATCGCAAGAATCCTAATACTCCAAACTCGCTATTTTGCTCTTTTTCTGCCACGATATAAAACCATGGCCCACGATCTTACCCGCTCCTCTGAAATAGATCCTGCCCTCAAAACCTTAGACCGCCTCAACCCCAACCACTCTTCCTCCTCCCCCTCACCCGCCCTCGGTCGCATCGGCCACCCAGGCAACGGCGCTTTCCTCGAAGAACTTCACGAATCATGGAAAACCGACCCCACCTCTGTCGATCCCACCTGGCGCGCTTTCTTCGAAGGTTTCGAACTCGGTTGCCAGCTCCGCCCCCCAACCCGCTCTGGAAGCACCCCTCTCCCCAACTCCGCCAACTCACCAGAATTTGGTAACGTCCTCCCCCAAGCCCGCATCTACAATCTCCTCTTCGCCTATCGCGCCCTCGGCCACACCCTCGCCCACCTCGACCCCCTCGGCCTCACCCCAGAAGCCAACCCCGACCTCTCCCTCGCCACCTTCCGCTTCACCGAGGCCGATCTCGATTCCGTTTTTGATTCCGGCACCCTCAGCGGCGGCGGTCCACGCACCCTTCGAGAGATTCTCGCTTTCCTCAAACAAACCTACTGCGACCACATCGGCGTCGAATTCATGCACATCATGAACTTCACCATTCGCCGCTGGCTCCGCGATCGGATGGAACGAAACCATAACCAACCCACCCTCACCCCCGCCCAACAACGCCGCATCCTCGAAAAAGTAATCTCCGCTGAATCCCTCGAACGCTTTCTCCACACCCGCTACGTCGGCCAAAAACGCTTCTCCCTCGAAGGAGCCGAAACCCTCATCGCCGTCCTCGACTCCCTTCTCGAAGCCTGCCCCGAAGCTGGAGTCGAAGAAGTTGTCATCGGTATGGCCCACCGCGGTCGCCTTAACGTCCTCGTCAACACCCTCGGAAAATCTCGCAGAAAACTATTCACCGAGTTCCACGAAAATTACGTTCCTCAAACCGTCCTCGGAGGCGGCGACGTCAAATACCATCTCGGCTACGAAAATGAAGTCACCACCTCCTCCGGAAAGAAAATCCTCCTCTCCCTCGCCCCTAACCCCAGCCATCTCGAAGCTGTCGACCCCGTTGTCGAGGGTAAGGCCCGCGCCCGCCAACGCCTCCGCCAAGATACCGTCAAACGCGAAAAAGTTATCCCCGTCCTCATTCACGGAGACGGCGCTTTCATTGGACAAGGCATCGTCGCCGAAACCCTCAACCTCTCCCGCCTCGAGGGCTACCGCACTGGCGGCACCATCCACATTATCGTCAATAACCAGATCGCCTTTACCACAATACCCGAGGACTCCCGCTCCACTCGCTACTGCACCGCTCCAGGAAAATCCCTCGGCCTCCCTATCTTCCACATCAATGGGGACGATCCTCTCGCCGCCGCTTCCGTCATTCAACTGGCCCTCGAATTCCGCCAGCGCTTTCATGAGGATATTATCCTCGATCTCGTCGGCTACCGCCGCCACGGCCACAACGAAGGGGACGAACCCAGCTTCACTCAACCTACCCTCTACTCCGAAATCGATGCCCACCCCCCAGTCAGTCGCTTGCTCTCTCGCAAACTCCTCGACGCGGGCATCATCACCGAAGAAGAAATCGAAAAGATCCGTTCCCAAATCAATACCGTGTCCGAAGAAGCCCTTCACGAATCCCGCGCCGCTGTCGCCAACTTTAAACCCCAGCTCCATCCCCCACTCAGCTGCCCCGCCCTTCTCCAAGAAGTCCCCACCGGCGTCCCCGCCCCTCGCCTCGCCCAACTCGGCACTTCCATTTCCCACATCCCCGCCGATTTTCAGATCAATACCAAGATCCGCAAACTTCTCGATACTCGACTCGCCATGGCTTCAGGAAAAGTCCCGCTCGATTGGGGCTGTGCCGAACACCTTGCCTTCGCCTCTCTTCTCACATCAGGCGTCCCCATTCGCCTCTCAGGCCAAGACAGTCGCCGCGGAACCTTCAGCCATCGCCACTCCTCCGTCTACGACCTTCGTACCCGCGCCCGCTATATTCCCCTCAAAAACCTCGCAAAAAATCAGGCCTCCTTCTGCGTTTATAATAGCCCCCTCTCCGAGGCCGCCGTTCTCGGCTTCGATTACGGCTACTCTCTCGACTGCCCAGATATGCTCGTCCTCTGGGAAGCTCAGTTCGGCGATTTTGCCAACGGCGCCCAAACCCAGATCGATCAATACATCTCCTCCTCCGAATCGAAATGGGGCACCACCTCCCGCCTTACTCTCCTCCTCCCTCACGGCTACCACGGCCAAGGACCAGAACACTCTAGTGCCCGCCTCGAACGATTTCTTCAACTCTGCGCCGAAGACAATATGGCCGTCACTTACCCCACCACTCCCGCCAACTACTTCCACCTCCTCCGACGCCAAGCCCTTCGCAAAATCATCAAACCACTCATCGTCATGACCCCCAAAGGCCTCCTCCGCGATGCCCGTGCCACCAGCCCACTCACCGACCTCACTCACGGTGCCTTCCAAGAAATCCTCCCCGACCCCACCCAACCCAAAAATGCCTCACGCGTTATCCTTTGCTCAGGCAAAATCTTTTACGATCTGGCCGACTACCGCGAAAAGAATAAAATCCGCGATACCGCCATCCTCCGCCTCGAACAGATCTATCCCCTGCACGAAAAGAAACTCCTCGCCCTCCTCGCTGCCCAATCCCCCAACGCAGAACTCGTCTGGTGCCAAGAAGAGTCAGAAAATATGGGAGCCTGGTCCCACCTTGCTCTCCGACTGCAAAATCTTACCAAACGCACTCTCCGCTATGCGGGTCGCGCCGCTTCCTCTTCGCCCGCCACCGGCTCCCTCGCCATCCACCTTCTCGAACAAGACCAACTCGTCCGCCAAGCCTTCCGATCCCCCAGCCCAGCCTCCACCCTCAAGAAAATTTCTCCCACCGTCCAAAAGAAACCGAAAAATAAGACTGGAAAAAAATAACTATGAGTACCGCCACCTCTCTCATTCCCATCCGCATTCCCTCCGTCGGAGAATCCATCACCTCAGGTACCCTCGGCACCTGGAAACGGAAAAATGGCGAATCTGTTGCCTCCGGTGATCCCCTTTTCGAAATCGAAACCGACAAAGTCACTTCGGAAGTCTTCGCCGAAACCGATGGCACCCTTGAAATCCTCGTCCCTGAAGGCACCGAAGTGAAAGTCGGCCAAACCGTCGGCCACCTCCACCCAGGCAAACTCCCCGCTCGCAAAACTACCCCACCCCCCACTTCCGAAAAGGAACCCACTCCCGCGAAACTATCTCCCGCCCGCGTAATCACCCCCACCCCAGCCTCTTCTCTGATTCATACCGAGGCGGATACCGCCGTGCCCTCCCACTCCTCTCCACGCTCCGACCGCGAGACCCGCAAAAAGATGTCCCCCCTCCGACGCAAGATCGCCGATCGGCTCGTCAGCGCTCAACACACCGCCGCCATCCTCACCACCTTCAACGAAGCCGACCTCTCCAACCTCATTGCCCTTCGCACCGAAGTCCAATCCACCTTCCAAGCCCAACACGGCGTCAAACTCGGCTTCATGAGCTTCTTTCTCCAAGCCACCGTCCACGCCCTCAAAGCGGTTCCCTCCGTCAACGCCCGCATCGAAGGCGATGAAATCGTCTCCCAAAACTACTTCGATATTGGCGTCGCCGTCGGCACCGAACGCGGTCTCGTCGTTCCCGTTCTTCGCGATTGCGACCAACTCGACCTCGCGGGCCTCGAAAAAGCCCTCAGCGCCGTCGCTACCCGTGCCCGCGAAGGAAAGCTAACTTTGCCCGACCTCGAAGGCGGCGTCTTCACCATCTCCAACGGCGGCGTCTACGGCTCCGTTCTTTCTACCCCCATCCTCAACCCTCCCCAGTCCGCTATCCTCGGTCTTCACGCCATCCAGCAACGACCCGTCGCGATCTCAGGCCAAGTCGAAATTCGTCCCATGATGAACCTCGCCCTCTCCTACGACCACCGCCTCATCGACGGCAAACAAGCTGTCACCTTCCTCATCGCCATCAAAAATTTCGTCGAGAACCCCGCCCTCGCTCTCCTTCAGCTGAGCCCTTCCGCCTAATCCCCCCCCCCCACCCTTACAACCAAGCCAACGCCTGCGGAATCGATCGGCGCGTATCCAAGTAATCCTCCGCCAGCTCCTCCGCAGCACACGCATGGCTTTCGTAGTTTCCCTCAATCTCTCGCGCCTTCTCCACCGCCTCCTCTGCCGAGCGAAAAGAAACCGCCCCCTTCCCTTCAGGCAACCACTTCGACCATCCCGTTTCTTCTAAAAGCACCGGACGCCCTAAGGACAAATAAAGCACACTGCGATCACTAAACCATCCCGTTTGCGCCGTCACATACCCCTCCTTCGCAGGCGAAAATTCTCCTCGGCTCGCCGCCAAAAACGCCCGGTACTCCCGCCAATCCGAACAAACCGGCCCAGGCTCAAAAAACTCCCAGCCCGCCTTCTCAAACTCCGCCCTCTCATCCCCCACCCCTAAGTCTGTCACCACCCGCGGCTTCAACCCCGTCTGCCCAGGCCACCCCTGTAGTTTTCTAAATCCTGGCCCCTTGCTCTCATAGGTCCGGCCTTCCCACTCCACCGCCGCATACCCGTACCAGTGCGTTACCGTCGTCCAATGATCTTTCCCAATCGCCGCCGCCTGCCCCGACGGAACCCCAGCCGCTTCCCGAGACCAGTACCTCCGACACACAGGTGGAAGCACCGGCTTCCAATCATGCCCCGTATCCGGCACCACCGCCCCACGCCCCATCGATAGCCCCACACTCCAAAACGCATTGTGCCCCGCAAAGTTCATCGCACTCCCATAGACTTTCGCCCAGATCTGCGTGAAGGCAGGATCCAAGTCTACGTAGACTTTTCGCTCCGCCCCCTCAACCAAGTCCGCTCTTTTAAAATGACCGGAAATATTAAGAAAAAGCTCCGCCCCTTGCGCAAACTCACGAAGAGGTTTCTCCTCAATCTTTTCACCCTCAGCCAGAAGCGTCGCCCCACCATCCCAACCGATCTCCCTCAATATCTTCTGCCAATGCGCCAAGTTCACACTCTCCCCTAAATTACACCGCTCCCCTTTTCGGTTTTTAATTTCTTTGGCCGCCAAAGATTCCACCAGCCACACCTCCCAACCCAAATCCCGTAAACCCAATCCCCACTGCAAAAAAGCCCAAGAGTTTCCCGCGGCTTTTTCAGGAAATCCAGCCACCCCCACCCCCACCACCGCCCGCTTCTTCATCGCGGTTGAAATCTCGCCCGCACCCGCTTAGGAAAAACGGACGTCCTTGCCCGGATCCATCTCAAATTCTAGCACCTCAATCTTCTCCGCATTCGGCTTCAAAATCTGCGCCTCAAACTGCTGATACAGCGGATGATCAAAGGCCGATGTCCGCTTCAGGCTGTTCTCAAACTCCAACGCCAAGAAAAGATCAGCCAACGTCTTGTGCCCAGTGACGGGCATCTTCTTTCCGCAGGCCAAACTCAGCACATCCTGAATCTTAAGAATGCGAATTCTGCTCTCCACCATCATCTCCTCTACCCGATTCGCAGGTAAGTCCGCCTTCAACTGAATCAATTTGAGATGATGAATCATACGATAAAGAAATGTTGTGAGAGGACTACACCTCATGTCAAGAACCTCAAAAAACCTCGCCCCCTCTCCAGTAAGATAATTCTTGTCAGGCCCCTCTTTTTCATTAATTTTGTGTAAATATGTTTAACCGACCTAATCCCAACGGCAAGAAGCCCGAGACCCTCGACGCCACCTTCAGCTATCCCGATAGCCAAAAAGTCGCCCCTGCCCGCATCGACTCAACTTCTCCTCGTACCGCCATGATCACCGACCAAGTCGAAATCAAGGGAACCAT
>CAMCDO010000081.1 GCA_945873585.1 Verrucomicrobia subdivision 6 bacterium
GATCTGCCGAAGTATATTTCGAAGGTGCGGGAAGGCACGGAAGAGAAATTTCACTACTTTAAAGACGACAAGGACATGTCGAAATTCCGGGAGAAGATGGGGATTGAGGAGGACGAGGAGGACGATGCTAAGGAGAATGGTAAGGGCAAGCAGGAGAAGGAGAGTCCTTTAGTGGCGAAGGCGAAACCGTTGGCGCGGATATATGAAATCTACGAGGCGGGGAGTATTGCGAAGGCTTTGCAGGGGTTAGGGAAGAAGGGGCTGGAGATGGAGCACTACTCGGCTCAAGACAAACCGCTTTTCGAATGTGTCGAAGGGGAGGGCGAGAAGCCGACGAGGACTCCTATTTTCTCGATTGCGGAAATTCTGACGGCGGTCAAGGGGGTGGGGAAGAAAGGGGTGCAGATTACACGGTTCAAAGGGTTGGGTGAAATGGATGCGAAAGAGCTGTTTTCAACCACGATGGATCCAGAGAAGCGTCAGTTGTTGAAGGTGGATTTAGTGGATGCGGCGAAAGCGGATGAGATCTTCACCACCTTAATGGGTGATGAGGTGGAGCCCCGCCGTATCTTTATTGAAGAGAATGCTTTGAACGTGCGTAATTTGGACGTCTAAAAGAAAGGATATTTCTATGGCTTTGGCTCGCGCTAAAATTGTTCCGATCAACGTTGCCGATGAAATGGCGAAGTCATTTCTCGACTACTCGATGTCGGTGATTATCTCGCGGGCTTTGCCGGATGCGCGTGACGGATTAAAGCCTTCCCAACGAAGAATTCTTTACGCGATGGATGGTCTTGGGGTGCAGCCTAACCGCAAGCATGTGAAGTGCGCGAAAATCGTCGGCGAAACCATGGGTAACTTCCATCCGCACGGTGACATGGCGATTTATCCCACCTTAGTGGGAATGGGGCAGTGGTGGGGTATTCGGCATCTTCTGATTGAGGGGCGAGGAAACTTTGGTTCGATCGACGGTGATCCACCCGCTTCGATGCGGTACACCGAGGCGCGCTTGCATCATTTGGGGGCGGCCTTGATGGGGGACATGGAGAAGGACACAGTTGATTTCGTTCCAACCTACGATGAGCGGCTGACGGAACCGGTGGTACTGCCTGCGGCTTTTCCAAATTTAATTGTCAATGGAGGGACGGGAATTGCGGTGGGAATGGCGACGAATATTCCGCCACACAATTTAGGGGAAACGATCGATGCGTTGATCGCCCTGATTGAGAATCCTAAGCTGACAGCCGACGAGATTCTTAAGATCATGCCTGGGCCGGATTTCCCAACGGGCGCTTTGATTTGCGGGAAAGAGTCGATCGCGTCGTACTACAAGACGGGGCGTGGCTCGCTGAAGATGCGGGGCAAGGTTTCGGTGGAAGACGGGCGTTCGGGAAAGCAGCAGTTAGTTATTACGGAAGTGCCTTACAACGTGAACCCCGAGGAATTGATTAAACGGGTAGCGGAGTTGGTTGAGGAGAAGAAGCTGGAAGGGATTAGTGACGCACGCAACGAATCGGACGAATCGATCCGGATTGTTTTAGAGTTGAAGCGGGATGTTATCGCGAAGGTGGTGATCAATAACCTCTACAAGCACACGGCTTTGGAAAGTAGTTTTGGGGTGATCATGTTGGCCTTGGATGGGCGGCGCCCGAAGTTGCTCCCGATGCGGGACATGTTGATTTGCTACATGGAACATCGGCGTGAGGTGATTATTCGGCGGACTAAGTTTGATCTGAAAGTTGCGGAAGACAGGGCTCACGTTTTAGAAGGCTACAAGACGGCGCTGGATCATCTGGATGATTTCGTGAAAATTATTCGGGCTTCGAAGGATCGGTTGACCGCCCGCACAAAACTCCAACAAAAGTACAAATTAAGCGACCGTCAGGTGGACGCGGTACTCGAACTTCGGCTTTATCAACTGACTGGATTGGAGCGAGAGAAGATCGAAGAGGAGTATTTGGAGTTGATCAAGCGGATTGAGGAGTTGCGTAGCATCTTGGCGAGCGAGAAAAAAGTCTATGCACTGATTCGGAAAGAGCTGCTGGAGATCAAGGAAAAGTACGCAGATAAGCGACGGACACACATTGTGAAGGATGAAGGGGACATTGAGACGGAAGATCTCATCGCGAAAGAAGGCACGCTGATCACCCTTTCGCATGCGGGCTACATCAAGAGGACTTCGGCAGACAGCTATCGGGCCCAGAAGCGGGGTGGCAAAGGGGTGATGGGCATGAAATCGAAAGAGGAAACAGGGAAGGATGATGAGACGGATTTCGTAGAGCACCTTTTCTCGGCGACGACTCATGATTATCTGATGTTTTTTACGAGCACGGGTCGAGTCTACGTGGAAAAGGTTTATGAGATTCCGGAGATGGGCAGGACGGCCCGTGGGAAGTCGATTGCCAACGTCTTGGCCTTGCAGCCTGGTGAAAAGATTGCGGCTCTGATTTGCGTGAAAGAGTTCACCGACAAGCAGCATTTGGTGATGGCAACATCCTCGGGGATTGTGAAAAAGACTAACCTCTCTGATTATGCCAACTATCGGAAGGGTGGCATCATTGGGATCAAAATTGAGAGCGGTGATGAGCTGATCGGTTGCGCGTTGACTTCGGGGACCCAGGAAATTGTTTTAGTGACTTCCGAAGGAATGAGCCTGCGTTTTCACGAAGATCAACTTCGTGATCAGGGCAGGGCGACGGTTGGGGTATACGGAATTCGGCCTGAGAAGAAGGACAAGGTGGTTGGTGCGGCGATTGTCGATTCGAAGTCCACTTTGCTGGTAGTCGGCGATAACGGGGTAGGCAAGAGGACTTCCTTTGATGATTACCGGAGTCAAACTCGCGGCGGGAAGGGTATTATCACGATGAAAACCACAGATAAGACTGGGGCAGTAGCCGGTGCGATTTCGGTAAAAGAGGACGATGAGATCATGCTGATCACCAACAAAGGTCAGATGGTACGCACCAAGGTGAAGGATATTCGGGAATCAGGTCGAAACACCCAAGGGGTTTATTTAGTGCGTTTGGAAAAAGGCGATCGGTTACATGGTGTAGCGCGGGTGGTGGAAACGGACGAGAAAGACGAAGAGCAGCTCGAATTAGGTACGTGAAAATCCTTACGCTAGCCTTTGCGCTGGTCTGGGGGGCAACAGGGTTTGGGGCGGAGGAACCATTGGCACGAATTGCTTTCGGGTCCTGCTATAAGCCCCAAAAGCAGACGCAGATTTGGGAGGAGGTGGAGAAGTTTAAGCCGCAACTTTGGATCTGGTTAGGGGACAATTTCTACAACGACTGGGCGGAGGGCAAATATCTCAAGAGCAATGACGATGCCGACTGTTTTGCCAAGAACTACAAACTTCTAGGAGAAAGCGAGGCACTGAAGAGCTTGAAGAGAATTGACCCGAAAATCATGGCGACTTGGGATGACCACGACTACGGCAAGAATGACGCAGGAAAAGAGTACGACCGAAAGGAGGAGAGCCGTAAAGCCTTTGTGAAGTTCTTTGGAAATCCTGACCAGCCTGATGGGGTCTACAGTTCGCAGGACTTTGGTCCCGCAGGGAAATGTGTCCGAGTGATTTGTTTAGATACGCGCTTCAATCGTGATCCTTTGCCGCCCCGTGGCCAAAGTGGGGGAGAGGGCGATATTTTAGGGGAGACCCAGTGGGGTTGGCTTGAGAAGGAGCTGCTTAAGCCAGGTGCCGATTTGACGGTGGTCGCTTCAAGTATTCAGCTGGTTGCCGATCAGCACCGATTTGAGAAGTGGGCCAACTTTCCTAAGGCTCGAGAGCGTTTTCTTTCTTTGCTAGAGAAAACAAAAGCAGACGGAGTGATCGTTCTAAGCGGGGACCGACACTGGGCAGAGATATCTCGTTTAGAGAAAACTCCAGCGGGGTATCCCTTGTATGATGTGACCTCGAGTGGTCTAACTGAGCAGGCTCGTTTAATGAAGGAGGAGAATCGCAGTCGAGTGGGTGCGGTTTTTATTGGGCATAATTTCGGCGGAATTCGCATCGATTGGTCGAAAGAGGATCCATGGGTAACGCTTGCGATTCACGGGGAGAGCGGGCAGAACGGACCGACGGCAGAATTCCCATTGTCCCAACTTGCCCCGCCGAAGCGGTGACCTAGTTTCGAGCTTATGGCCCTTATTCTTGCTCGTCCGGAATTGAATCTTTGGGAAAGGCTTTACCTGCCTTCTATCCTCGGAGGTCTTTTCATTACCCTGCGGCACATGGTGGAGACGATACTCCTCCGCGTCTTTCCAAGGAAAAGAACCGGGCCGCGATCTTTGATGGAGATGAGTTCCACTGGGCTAATGAGCATGCAGTATCCAGAAGAAAAGTGGCCGATGCCTGATGGCTATCGAGGGGCTCCGGTTTTGGTGATGGATGAAGGGGGGCGGGAGAAGTGTGTTTCTTGCCAGCTCTGTGAGTTCATTTGTCCTCCTCGGGCCATACGGATCACGCCTGGATTCCTCCCAGGGGCGGATGTTCACGCCAATGTAGAGAAGAAACCACGCGCCTTTGATATTGATATGTTGCGCTGCATTTATTGCGGGATGTGCGAAGAGGTCTGTCCAGAAGAGGCGATCTTTCTAAAGAAAGAGGAGCCTATCTTTGTGGGAACTTCGCGGCAGGCGATGATTCGGGATAAGCAGGAGTTGTATCGTCTGGGGGGTGTAGTGGTGCGTCCGATTAAGAAGTGGGACGGTAAATAGTACTTTCTGAGTTAGGGAGTTCCTATGGAGCAGTTTTTCTTTTGGATTTTGGCGGCAGGACTTTTAATTTCGGCGGTTACGGTGGTGGCGGTGCGTAATCCTGTGACGAACGCGGTTTGCCTGGTTTCGACGCTTGTTTTCCAGGCGGCTCTTTTCATTACGTTGGAGGCAACCTTCTTGGCGGCGGTGCAGGTGATCGTTTATGCGGGAGCGGTCATGGTTCTTTTTCTCTTTGTCATCATGTTACTCGATGTTCGGGTTGAGGTTCTCGGTAAGTTTTCCTGGCCGAAAATTGCGGGGGTGGGTTTGGTCTTGGTGCTAGCTCTGGTGGGTCTGCCCAAACTTTCCTCTGCTTTCCCTTTTGCGGGTGAGGTACTTCATTGGGGCCGTGCCAAGGTACCGGGCACGGCTCAAGATTTGGGTCATCTTCTTTTTAGTGCTTATGGGCCGCTTTTTTTAACAACAGGGGTACTTTTACTCGTGGCGACAGTGGGAGTGGTAGTGCTTTGCCGCAGGGATACTGAAGCGTGATGGGCGGTGAAATTACTCTTGGGCACTACTTGGTTTTAAGTGGGGCTCTTTTTCTCATCGGTTTGGCAGGCGTGGTCCTACGCCGAAGCTTGCTGGTTGTGATGATGTCTTTAGAGCTTCTGCTGAATGCAGCCAATTTAGCCTTGGTAGCAGTGGGAAGATTTCAGGGGATTCCTGATCCTCAAGTAGCGGTTTTCTTTGTCATCACGGTGGCGGCGGCGGAAGCCGCCCTTGGGCTGGCGATTCTTGTGGCGATTTTCCGGATCAAAAAAACTACGGCAGCAGACCAGATGGCTAGCTTGCGTTTCTAAATGATAGCTTATTCCCCGTATCTTATTTTGCTCTTACCGCTTTTTGCGGCCGTGGTCATTCGACTTTTTCTCCACCCGTTTCCGCGATTCGCAATTTCGGTCTCCACGCTGGCCTGCCTAGGTAGTTTTCTTGGTTCACTGCTGCTTTTATTTTCAGGCGGCTTAGGAAGTACGATAGCCATTCCAGCAATTCCTTGGATTGAGTTCGCTGGGCTGAAGGCCGATTTTGGTTTACTGATGGATCCGTTAGCTCGATTGATGGCTACACTGGTTTCGGGTATTGCGTTGCTCGTGCATATTTATTCGATCGGATATTTAAAAGAGGATCCGCATCGCAGCCGGTTCTTTGCGGAACTCTCCTTGTTTGTCTTTTCCATGATGGGAATCGTGCTGGCCGACAATCTGATAACGATGTTCCTTTTCTGGGAACTGGTGGGCTTGAGTTCGTATCTGCTGATCGGTTTCTGGTTTGATCGCCCTGCGGCTGGGGCAGCGGCGAACAAGGCTTTCTTGGTCAACCGAATTGGAGATTTTGGATTTATTCTTGGGATTCTTGGGGTGTGGTCACTTTTTGGAACTATCAGCCTGGTGGATCTGCCAAGTTCTTTGGCGGCTAGTCCTGGGGGTTGGGCGGTTACGGCGGT
>CAMCDO010000082.1 GCA_945873585.1 Verrucomicrobia subdivision 6 bacterium
GACCTCGAATCGGCCGATTTCCGCGCATGCGCCAATTACGGCCCTATCTACCGCTAGGGGTCAGAAGTCGGTTTTACACGTAGATCAACCACGAATCGTAGAAAACTGGCGGACCCCATCGCCTCAGCGATTACATTGATTCTTCCGCCTAAAGCAGAGTAAGTTTCATCAATGTCGCTAATCGATAAACCCCTCAAAGAGCTTCAGTCCTACCGAGGCATCACCCCCGTGCCCCCCGCTTTGCCATCGAACCCAAACCCAACGAACCACGGGCCAACATGTATATCTCGAATGTGGGCGAGGTCCTCTATCTGATCTCCCGTCTGGACCCCATGCTTCAGCCCCTCTTCGGGCTGAATCCGGAGACGGCTCACAGCCGGATGGCTGGTCTCGACTACCTCTGGGACGCCAAGTGGCCGGGGATTCTTGCATTCGACGTGAAGGTTCCCCGGACCGATCGACAGGAGGACATCACCGATATTCTCGCAACCAGTGCCGCTAAGCTGAAACGTTTCTGGAGCAAGGCACTCAAGGTGGATCGCCGTAAAATCGCCGCCTACCGCACCCGAGGCAATTCTACAGCCTTGGCCGGTTATCTAGCCCGCTGCCTTTACTAAGCGCCGTGGTCACTCTCGGGATCGACAGCGGGACCCAAAGCACCAAAGCCATCCTGTTTGACCTAAAACGTTCCCGCGTCATCGGTACGGGTTCGGCTCCCCAACGTCTCATACACCATCCGGATCCAGCAGTGAAGGAGCAGGATCCTCGTGATTGGATCCGCGCCCTTCGCACCGCCGTGCATCAAGCCCTCGCCTCAGCTCCCGCGGGCACGGCTCGGATGGTAGCCGGCATGGCGGTGTCCGGACAGCAACATGGTTTCGTTCCTCTAGATCGTAACGATCAAATCATCCGCCCCGCCAAGCTCTGGTGCGACACCTGCACCGCCAACGAGGCGGAAGGAATTATCCAAAAGAACGGTGGCCTTCGTCGTCTGATCCAAAAAACCGGTAACGGCCTCCCATCTGGTTTCACTGCCTCGAAGATTCTCTGGTTAAAAAAACATGAGCCCCGACACTTCGCCCGGCTGGCCTCCGTACTTCTGCCCCACGACTACCTCAACTTTTGGCTCACCGGTGAAAAAACTATGGAATACGGCGATGCCTCCGGTACCGGTTTTTTTGATGTTCGTAGACGAAAATGGTCGGAGCCGGTTCTGCGCTCCATCGATTCGAAGTTAATTTCCTTTTTGCCACGACTGATTTCCCCAGGCGGGACAGCGGGTGATCTTTCGGTCTCTTCCGCCAAAACTTTGGGTCTTCCTTCAGGAATCCCGGTCGGACCTGGCGGGGGTGACAACATGATGGGAGCGATCGGCACCGGAAATGTGCGCCCCGGAGTGGTCACCCTCAGTCTTGGGACTTCGGGAACCATCTACGCATATAGTGATCGTCCGATCATCGATCCTCGTGGTGAAGTCGCCGCTTTTTGTGATTCCACTGGAGGTTGGTTGCCTTTGGTTTGCACCATGAACGTCACCGTGGCCACCGAGGCCATGGGCAAGGCTTTGCGCCTTTCCCACGACCAGTGGACCCGGTTGGCCGCTAAAGTTCCATCCGGATCCAATGGACTTAAGTTCATTCCCTACCTGCAGGGAGAACGAACGCCGAACCTACCCCACGCGACCGCTTCCTATCAGGAGCTCAATTTGGAAAACTTCACCGCAGGCCATATCGCCCGCGCCACTCTCGAGGGAATCACCCAAGGTTTGGGTTATGGTTTGGACCGCCTGCGCTCCCTTGGAATTCGACCCCAAGAGATTCGCCTCACGGGAGGCGGATCCAAGAATCCGCTCTGGCGTCAGATCCTGGCGGATATTTTTCAGGTCAGGGTAGTCAAAGTGGCCTCGGAAGAGGGCGCAGCTCTTGGCGCCGCTCTGCAGGTTGCTTGGGTAATCGGCGGGGCACGACAGCACGATTTACGGAAACTCTGCCTTCGTCATGTGAAACTCTCCCACAAGGAATCCGCCCATCCCAAATAACCTTTGGAGTCAAAGGTCAATTCTCTAATGATTGATTTCGATCATAAAGGTTCTAGTCTCCAAATATGGTTATCTCACTCCTAGCTCTATCCCATTCATGAACCCCTCCTACCCGTCAATTGAACTTCTGGCCGAACGCGCCCGCCAACGTTTGCCTGGCTTCGCCTACGACTACCTCGCAGGAGGGTGCATGGCCGAAGTGAACCTACACAAAAACACCAGCGACATCCGCGCCGTGGAACTCCGCCCAGCCTACTTGCGCGACTACAAGGGAGCTTCCCAAAAAACCACCCTCTTCGGCCGCGAATACGCTTCTCCGTTTGGCATCGCTCCCGTCGGTCTCCAGAGCCTGATGTGGCCAAAGTCCTGCGAGATCCTCGCTCGTACCGCGCGTAGGCAAAATATTCCCTTCGTCCTCAGCACGGTCACTACCGCCAGCATCGAAACCGTCGCCGAAATCACCGAGGGCGACTTCTGGTTTCAACTCTACCATCCCGCCGAAGATTCGCTCCGCGACAATCTCCTGCGTCGTGCTGCCGAAGCCGGTTGCAAAACCCTCGTGCTCCTCGCCGACACCCCCACCTTCGGTTACCGCCCTAAGGAAATCCGCAACGGCCTCTCCGTCCCACCAAAGATGAGCCTCCGAAATGTTTTCCAAATGTGCACCCGCCCGACGTGGTCATTTTCCCAACTTTTCGCAGGCATCCCCCAATTTGCCACCCTCAAGCCCTATATTCCGCCCGGACTCTCCATGAAACACCTCGGCCTGTTCATGAACAAAACCTTCAGTGGTCGACTGACCGCCTCGCGTATCCGCGCCATCCGCGATCAGTGGAAAGGCAATCTAGTAGTCAAAGGCATCGTCAACCCCGAGGACGCTGAACTCGCCCTCTCCCTCGGAGCCGACGGACTGATCGTCTCCAACCACGGCGGTCGGCAACTCGACCAAGGCCAGTCGACCATCAAAGCCACTGCCGCGCTGGCAAAACAGTTCAAAGGCCGCACCAAAATCATGATGGACGGAGGTATCCGCTCCGGCTCCGACATCGCTGTCGCTATGGCCAGCGGGGCTGAATTCACTTTCCTAGGCCGCGCACCGATGTACGGAGTTTGTGCAATGGGCGCAAAGGGAGGCGATCAAGTGGTCGAAATCTTCCAGAAACAACTCCAACAGGTGATGGAACAGCTCGGTTGCGAGGTTTTGGAAGATCTTCCGCGTCACCTCGTTTGACGCCCAGCCACAAAACCATGGATTCTCGCGTCGTCCGAAAATCTGACGTGGTCTCACCCTTTGCTTCTATTTTGAACTCCCAATGAGCCTTTCCCTTGAAATCGTCCCTTACGGGGGTTGGGCCAAAGCCATTCGGATGCGCCGGGAAGGATGGGAGCTGATCGCTCCGCTCGAAATTGGTCCACGTATCCTTCGGTTTGGGCCCGTCGATGGGCCGAACATTCTTTTTGAAAACAAGGAGCAGATGGGCAAAACCGGGGCTAAGGATTGGATGATCTACGGAGGTCATCGCCTTTGGACCTCTCCAGAAAACGATCAGTGCTACGCCCTCGACAACGATCGGGTCTCGTTCGAACTCCTCCCGGAAAAAGGATGCCGGTTGACCGGAGAAAAAAACGAAAAGTTTGGCTGGCAGAAGAGTATAGAAATCCTCTGGAACCCGAACGGCCTGATTCAGATCGAGCATCGCTTAATGAACGCAACGCCAAGACCCCTCCCCGTTAGCCCCTGGTGTCTCACCGTTCTGAATCAGGGCGGGGTTGCTTACGTTCCCCAACCTTCTTACGTCCCCCACCCTATGGATCTGCCCAAGGGGACCAAGTTTTCTATGGATGACTATCTTCCCAACCGAAATCTCACACTCTGGAAATACACCGACCTAGCGGATTCCCGAATCAACTTAGGCCGAAATCTCTGGACCTTATCTCAAAAGAAGAACACCAAGGCCTTCAAGATCGGCTTTCGCCATACGGAAGGCTGGATCGGATATCAGTTAGGCGATCTCTTTTTCGCTAAATGGATCTCCCACCAGAAGGATGCGACCTATCCCGATCGCGGCTGCAACACCGAACTTTTCACCAACGGAGATATCTTAGAAATCGAAAGCCTTGCCCCTGAAAAACCCGTGGCCGCTAACTCCCACAGCATCCACTCCGAATGGTGGCATATCGCCAAAGTAAAGTTTCCCCCGACCGACGAATCCTCCATTCTGAAACACATCACCGCCCTGCCTCGACCTACGGAGTAACCGGATCCAATCGGACGGACAAACGTCTGTTTTCAAGGTCTAGGATTTGAAGAAGTCTCTTCCCTGCTCAAGAAAGGCGATATGGCATGCTTTGCTAAACTTCTGGATGAATCGCAAGAAAGCTTCCGAATCAACTTTGAAAACAGCATCCCTGCTCTCGAACAGCTTTGTGAATCATTGACAAGAGCCCGGGCCATTTTGGAGCCCGACTCAGTGGAGTCGGCTCACCGCCTCGGCCATTCGATCGATTTGTCACTCGTCCAAGTGGAGTCACCTAATTCAAAAGCTCTTGCAGCTCCGTCCAGTCCAGCCCTCGTACAAAATCTTCCTCGCTGACTAGTGTTCCTCGGAAGAGCTCCTTCTTGCGCTCCTGCAGGCGGACAATCTTTTCCTCCACCGTATCTCTCGCAATCAACTTGTAAGAACTGACGATCTTGTTCTGACCGATACGATGAGCCCGCGCCGTCGCTTGATCCTCCACCGCCGGATTCCACCAAGGATCGAAATGAATCACCGTATCCGCCCCCGTAAGATTCAAGCCCGTGCCCCCCGCCTTTAAACTGATCAGGAAAACTGGAATATCTTGGTTCCGCTGGAATCGATCCACCTCACCGGCCCGATCCATCGTTCCCCCATCCAAATAACAGTGCGGTATTTTTCGCCGACGCAACTCCTCTTGCACGATCTTCAACATGGAAACAAACTGGCTGAAAACCAGCATCCGATGCCCACCCGAAATCGCCTCATCTAACCGATCCAAGAAATATTCCATCTTACCCGACGGTTCAGTCCAGACCTTCGCTCCCGCCGCCGCCTGAGGCAGTAACCCCAAATGACAACACGCCTGCCGCAAACGCATCAGCACCGTCAGCACCGCAATCCGATCCCTGCCTCCCGATGCCTTACCCGAAAGTTCGCTCACCTGCTTCCGCCCCTCTTCCAGAATCTGCCGATACACTCCCTTCTGCTCATCCGTAAGCTCACAAAAGGCAATCTGCTCAATCTTGGCAGGAAGATCCTTAGCCACCTCAGCCTTGGTTCTTCGCAAAAGAAACGGCCGCACCCGATGCCGCAATCGCGCCTGAGCCCGCTCATCCCCCATTTTCGCCACAGGAATTTCATACCGATCCCGGAAATCAGTCGCCGTACCCAAATATCCCGGCATCAAGAAATCGTAGATCGACCAAAGATCGAGCAGAGAGTTTTCTAGCGGGGTTCCCGTCAGCACCATGCGATGATCACAAACCAACTTTTTCACACTGATCGCCGTCTGACTCGTCCGATTTTTAATATTCTGGGCTTCATCCAAAATCACCGCATCAAACTCCATCTTCTCGTAGATCGCAATATCCCGCCGCAAAAGCGCATAGCTCGTTACCACCAGGTCATAATCCGGAATCTTGGCCAAGAGCGACTTTCTCCCCGCTCCATACAAGGCCAGCATCTTCAGTCCAGGGGCAAACTTCTTTCCCTCATCCATCCAGTTAATCACCAAGCTCGTGGGACAGAGCACCAGTCCAGGTAGCTTAGTTTTATTTTCGGCCCGTCGTAACTCCAGAAACGCCAGAGTCTGCAACGTCTTACCCAGTCCCATCTCATCCGCCAATACCCCGCCAAAGTGGTTCTTCGCCAAATACTGTAGCCACCCAATGCCCTCCTTTTGGTACGGGCGCGCAATCTTCTCTAGCCTCTCAGGCAGTTTCGCCTCGCTATACTGCACCAGTTCCGCCGGCGGTTTCCAATTCGACCGACCACTCACCATCCACCCCGTCCCCCGAATCGCTTCTCCGAAATACCCACGAAACTTTTTTTCTAACCTATATCGCGTGCCGTCGTTCTTCACTTGGCAATCTCGTAACACCTCCGTGAATTCCGCCACGTCCTCCGTCGGCACCAGCGCAATTCT
>CAMCDO010000083.1 GCA_945873585.1 Verrucomicrobia subdivision 6 bacterium
ACGCACTTTGGAGGAGTTGCCTCGTAAGGTTCGCCAGCTGAAGAGTGGGGAGCAGGTTCCGGTGACGGTCTTAGGGGCGAGCAAACAGGGGAACTTCATCGCGATACGAAGTGGGGCGGTGGTACTGAAAGCAAGGTGAGGATGGCGGGGTGGGTGAGGATGCCGGTCGGCGACATCTTCGGAGGATTGGGACGTGCCTTGGTATTTTGGTTGATGGCGCTGGGCCTGCTCGGATCGGGGCAGGCGGAGGAGCGAATCGACTGGCAGTTTCCGACAGAGAATCGAGCTCTGGTTGCCAATCATCCAGAAAAGTTTTATCAACCGACGATCAGTCGCCGACTTATCTCGGGGATGTTCGGTTTTGTTCGTACGGCGGGGGCTGAGCCTGCTCGAATGTTTGAGCATTTTCACAAAGGAATCGATATTCGGCCTTTGCATCGTGATTCTTTGGGGGAACCGACGGATGAAGTGAGGGCATCAGCGGATGGGGAGGTGGTGCGAGTGAATCTGGATGAAAAGATTTCCGATTATGGGAAGCAGGTGATCGTGAGGCATCTGTGGGGAAGCCAGCCGGTGTACACGATTTATGGACATCTGGCCTCGGCCTGCGTTCAGGTGGGGCAGCGGGTGAAAGCGGGAGACCAGTTGGGAGTGATGGGGTGGACGGGACCAGGATTGACGAAGGATCGGGCGCATTTGCATCTGGAGATAGCGTTTCAGTTAAACGAAAAATTTGCGGATTGGGTAAAAGCATCGAAGCCAGGACGTTTTTGGGAGCCAAATAGAAATGGAGAGTGGACTGGTCTAAATTTAATGGGGGTAGATCCGGCCGTCTTGCTGAAGGCTGCGCAGGATGGGAAACCGATGAGTTGCGGGGAATGTTTGAGTTCGCAACCAGCTGGGTTTGCGGTTCGAGTGCCGGTGCCGAGGGGGCGGATCGGCTGGACGCAGTGGGTAGAGAAGGAGGGGATCGGAATTGGAGAGCAGTCTTGGGATTTGGAAATGACCCCTTGGGGATTGCCACTGAGGGCTAGGGGTCGAGGAGAGAGGGTGGAGATGGCGAAGCTTGGGTCGGTTCCTGGGAGACCGAATGAGGGAAGGTACTACTGCCGGGGGTTGGTGGGGCCTGATGGAAAAGGTGGAATGAAGTTGAGCAAGTTGGGGGAGCAGACGATGGGGATGTTACTCTATTCGGAGGAATAATAGGCTTGGTATAAAGGGGATACGGGTGGCATCTTCAAAATCTATGAAAAACAAACTACTACTAGCATTGATACTAGCCGGTTTGGCTGGGGCAACTGCCTCGGTACAAGCCGAAGATGGAACTACACCGACTGCGCCTGAGCTTTCTCCTGCGCATAAGCTCAAGGGGTTTGAGAAGGAGTTTGATGCCAATCATGATGGCAAGTTGGATGAGACGGAAAAAGCGGCGATGGTTGCCAAGTATGATAAGAATGGGAATGGGAAGATTGATAAGGAAGAGTTGCCTCCGAAGAAGGCGAAAAAGAATGGTCCGCCTAAAGACGGAGAGACGAACGCACCAACCCAGTAAACTTTTGCTTTGAGTGAGGACGGGTGATTTCGGTTTAAGCCGAGATCACCCGTTCTTTTTTAGGGCAGAGAGGGGAGGGGAATCAGGTTTTTGTGACCATGCGCAAGGCGGCGCCGAAAGCCATGAAGATGAGGATCCATTCGAAAAGATTCTGTGAGAGTTTTTTGAGGAGAGAGTGGCCGAGCCAAAATCCGAGGAAGACTCCTGGGAGGAGGAGGGCGTCGAGGAGAAGGGATTTTGTGTTGAGGAGACCGAGTTGATAGCTGAAGGGGAGTTTGGCGACGTTGATGGTGAAGTAGAACCAGGCGCCCGTGCCAACCATGACCATTTTGGTGGTGCGCTGTGAAAGGAAGTAGAAAGCGGTGATGGGGCCTGCGGCGTTGGCCAGCATGGTGGTGATGCCAGCGGACCAACCGCAGAAAAATCCGAGGAGTGGGTGGTGGGTGATGAAAGTGAGGAGTTGCGGGCGCGTGCGTTGGATGAGGATGATAAAAATGAGGACGATGATGATCCAGCCTAGGGTATGGCCGAAGAATTCTGTGGGGATGCGGGGCATAATCCACCAACCGGTCACGATGCCTGCGAGGGTGGCGGGAAGTAGAGCGCGAAGGGTGGACCAGGAGGCGTGTTCGTGGAAGGCGCGGACGGCGAGGAAGTCGGCGAAGATAAGGAGGGGAAGAACGATGCCAGTGGATTCGCGGGCGGGGAGAATTTCAGCCATGAAGAGAACGGTGAGAAGTCCGAAGGGACCGAAGCCTGATTTTGAGAGACCAGCAAAGAGTGCGGCGGCGAGACCGAGGAGCCAAGCGGTGAGGGAGAGATCGGGCATGCAGGAAAAAAGTGGCGGAAATTCTTCGGAATCAGTTAGGGGCAGATAAGGGTAGTTTTGAGATCCGTGTTGCCTGCATAAAACACGGCAATCTTTAGGGGGGTTTTTCCTATGTTCTTACCATTGTGAGGAGTGTTGATAACTTCGGCTAAGGTGTCCCCTGCTTTTAGCTTTTTGGTTTGGCCGTTTCTTAGTTCGACGAGAAGTTCTCCCTCTAAAATGAGGGCGAGGCAGGGAACAGGGTGGGTATGCCATCCAGTTTCCGTGCCTGGGGGAAGGGTGACGATTGCCCCTGAGACTTTGGCTGTGCCTGATGGATAGTGAATGGGGGTACCATCCCAGGTTACGCTGGTGGATAGGTTTTCCTGAACCTGAACGGATTTACGATACTCGTCTGCGAGAATGAGATGGCCGAAGGGAAAGATGAGGAGGAGGGTGAGGAGTAGTTTCATGACTGCAGGGTAGAGGAAAAAATAGGGGAGTCATCTGGCAAACCTTTGCCCCTAAGGGTTGGCGAGGGACTACGAACGCTTGCGACGGGAGTGGTCGAGGATCTTTTTGCGGAAGCGGAGGGTCTTGGGGGTGACCTCGAGATACTCGTCTTCGGAGAGATATTCTAGACCGCGCTCGAGGCTGTGTTTAATCGGAGGGCTGAGGGCGATGCCTTTGCCGTCGCCCTGCGAACGCATGTTAGTGAGATTTTTGGCTTTGCAGGGGTTGACCACCATGTCGGCGGGGCGGGTGTTCTCGCCCACAATCATGCCTGCATAGATATCTTCCTGAGGTCCGACGAAGAGGGTGCCGCGTTCTTGCAAATTATCGAGGGAGTAGGCCATGGAGGTTCCCGCTTCGAGGGCGATAAGTACGCCGTTGATCCGAGCAGGAATTTCGCCCCGGAACGCACCGTATTCACGGAAGAGATGGGAAATGATCCCCATTCCTTTGGTTAAATTCTGGAGGTCGGTCTCAAAACCAATCAGGCCACGGGTGGGAATGGCGGCGACGAGGGAGGTGTTTTCGCCGTTAGGTTTCATGTCCTCGATCTCGGCTTTACGTCCGGCAAGATTACCCATGATATCGCCCAAGGAGAATGAAGGGATTTCCGCGTAAAGGGTTTCGATCGGTTCGAGAACGGAGCCGTCCTCGGCTTTTTGGAAAATAACTTCAGGGCGTGAGACGAGGACTTCGAATCCCTCGCGGCGCATCTGTTCCAGGAGAATGGCGATCTGCATTTCGCCACGAGCACGAATTTCAAAACTACCTGCGGTGCCGCCGTCGACAAAACGTAGGCTGACGTTTGTGCGAATCTCTTTCTCGAGGCGCTCACGTAGGTGGCGGGCGGTGAGGAACTTACCCTCGCGACCTGCGAGGGGAGAGTCGTTGACGAGAAACTGCATATGAATGGTGGGAGGATCGATGGCGACGAAGGGAAGGGGGGCGCGATCTGGTTTGTCGGCGATGGTGGCGCTGATCTCGGGGGTGGCGAGGCCTGCGAGGCCGATGATGTCGCCGGCGGAGGCGCTTTCGATTTCGACCCGTTCCATGCCTCGGTGAGAAAAGAGACGCGTGACGCGACCGGTTTCTGATTTTCCCTCGGGATTTAGGCAGGCGACAGGGTCGCCCATTTTCACGGTGCCCGAGGCGATGCGACCGATGGAGATACGCCCGACGAAGTCGGAGTGGTCGAGGTTGGCGACGAGGAGCGCAAAGGGAGAATCGGGATCTGCGCGAGGAGGAGGGACGGTATTGAGGATGGTATCGAAAAGGGCGGTCATGCCAGCGGCTTTGATTTCTGGGGTAAGGTGGCCGTCCCACTTGAGAGTGGAGTAGCCTTCTTTGGCGGAAACGTAAACGGCAGGGAAGTCGAGTTGGGCGTCGGTGGCGTTGAGTTCGAGGAAGAGTTCAAAGACTTGATCGAGAACCTTCTTGGGATCGGCGTTTTCGCGATCGATCTTATTGAGAACAACGATGGGTTTAGCACCAACTTCGAGGGCTTTGCGGAGAACAAACTTGGTTTGGGCTTGAGGACCCTCGGCGGCATCAACGACAAGGAGGACGCCATCGATCATGCGGAGGATGCGTTCGACTTCTCCACCGAAATCGGCGTGGCCTGGGGTATCGACAATATTAACGCGGATATCGTGATATTCGAAGGAGGCGTTTTTGGCTTTAATGGTGATACCCCGTTCCCTCTCGAGGTCCATGGAGTCCATCATCCGTTCGGCGACAACTTGGTTGGAGCGGAAGGTACCCGCTTGGCGGAGGAGCTGATCCACGAGAGTGGTCTTGCCGTGATCGACGTGAGCAATGATTGCAATATTTCTAAGTTTTAGATCTGCCATAAAAATTCCAAAATAGCAGGTTCTAAGGCCAAAGCGAGGATTGTTTGATGTTGAAAAAGCGGGCCAGCAGGGCAAGATACTTATCTATGAAAAACTCTCGTTACTTAATCGTGGTGGGGGCTCTGGTGGCGGTGGCGGGGTTGATGTTTCTCTATAACGGCAAGGATTGGCTGGTGCGGAATGCGGTGGTCAAGGCGGTGGAGGATGCCACAGGGGTATCAGTTCGTTTGGGTAGTTTACGGATTGAGTTGACGCAAGCGGATGGGTTTATCAAGGACTTCCGTATGGGAAATCCGAAGGGTTTTAGTCGGGATGACCTTCTTTCGGTAGGGACGGGAAAGGTGACGCTGGATATCGGCTCGGTGACTGGCTCAGTCATACGTATCAAAACGGTGCAGATGGAGAAGGTGGCGATTCTTTTTGAGGGCAGTGGAAATAAGAACAATATGACCGCGTTGGAAGCGCAGGTTAACGAACGATCGGCCCGCCCTGAGGGGGCCAAGGAGACGAAGTCGAAAAAATATCGGATCGATTCGTTTGTCTTAAAGGATGTGAAGTTGGATGTGCGGATGCCCGGGATTGTGAAGGTGGGAAATCTCGATTTGGGTGATATTCGAATCAGTAATTTAGGTGGGCAGAATGGGGCGACCGCCTCAGAAATTGCTGGGCGCGTTTCCAATGAGATCAGTTCAAGGGCGAAGAGCGCAGTGATCAAAAATATGGTGAAACTTGCCGAGCAGATGGGGATGGATGTGTCGAAGATTGCGGATGGTCTAGGGCTTCCGACGGGCGTTTTGAATGACGCGGCGGGGTTCTTGCAGAATTTGTTTAAGTGATCCGGGCTTAATTTAAGGAAATGGTCGGGCGACCTTGCGCAGTCGGTGGAGCGGTTTGATTTTTCTTATTTTCTTTTATGAATGAATCGCTGGGCATGGCGTGTTTGAGGGGATTGGCGGGAAGTGCGAGGCGGGTGGCGTTGGTGGATGCGGGGATGGGAGGGAAAAAGATCAAAGCAGGTCTTCTGCTGGGCGCGGGTTTGGCGTTAGCCCGAAGAATCAAGAAAGAGGAGTCAGGGCCGAGAGTGGGGGTGGTCTTGCCTCCAGGGGCTGGAGGGACGATAGCGAATTTGGGATGCGTGCTGGCAGGGAAGACGCCGGTGAACTTGAATTTCACCGCAGGTCGGGCGGTTTCGGACTCATCGGCAAAGCAGGCGGGGTTGCGGACAGTGATTACAGCCAAGGCGATGGAGGAGAAATTGGGTGAGCAGTTTCCAGAAGCGGGCAGGCGCTTGGATTTAGGGAATATGTTGAAGCATGGAAAAGGAGAAGCGGTTTGCTGGGCAGTGCTAGCTCTTTTGTTGCCTGCTTCTTGGTTGGCGTGGCTGGGAAAAGTCCCCCAAGAAGGCGGAGATCGGGAGGCGGGGTTGCTCTTCACCAGTGGAAGCACAGGAGATCCGAAGGGGGTGG
>CAMCDO010000084.1 GCA_945873585.1 Verrucomicrobia subdivision 6 bacterium
CAATAAAACGTACCGTATTCGAACAATCCATCGTGATGATATACGGATGCCCTGGGGGTTGCCACGACTGGGCGTAAGACAAATCCTGCTTCGAAAGCCAGCGGCAGGTTTCAACTAACTTCTGGTGCTGTTCTGCAGTTGCCGCTCCATGAACTAACAAAGATGTCGAGCCCAGCACTACCCCAAGCCGAAAACAAAAAGCTAGAAGACCATGAGCCATCCCCTTTCATGGCAAACCGCAGAAGAATCGCAAGTCAGGAGGAGTCCACCTCCCCAACCGTTAGATTAGTAAATCGAAAAAAGCCTTCGGATGAGCCAAATCGGTAAAGACCGCATCCGCTCCGCAATCTTTCAACTGTCGCTTCGTAAAGGAACCTGTTGCCACCGCAATCGCCTTTGCCCCAATCGCCCTTGCACAGGCCACATCATGAGGCGTGTCCCCGATGACAAAGATTCTTTCGGGAGGAAACTCTTCCCCGTGCTTCTCCTCTGCCCTCCGCTTTGCGTGCGGACCCAACTCATTGCGAATCGAGGAATCATCTGCAAAAGCCCCAAAGTCGAAAAAATGATTCACCCCATACCGCGTCAACTTCAACCTCGCCCCTTTTTCAATATTTCCCGTCAGCAAAGCTTGCACCAGCTCTGCTCTCTTATGGGCCTCTTCCAGAATCCCCAAAACCCCCGGATGTAATCCCCCATTCCTCTGGGGCAACTCATCCGCCAACAGTTCCACATAAACATCTAGAAATTGCCCCACCTCCTCTAAACCATTCGGCTTACCATCCCTCCCCAGAAGCTGCTCCACAATCCACTTGTCCGTTCGGCCTGCGATCTCCAATCCCTGCAGTCCTCGATTGATTCCATACAGTTTTTCCATTGCTCGACCCAAGGCCGTCTCCCCCGCTTTTCCTGTATGGAGAATGGTCCCGTCGATGTCCCAGAGCAGAAGTTTCCGGGCGATCTTTTGGCCGGCCTTCACATTCCCATCACGCTGTAGCCCGAATCGGCATACAACGTCTGCCCCGTAATTCCCGCCGATCCGTCTGCCGCCAGAAATACTCCCATCGCACCCAACTCCTCCAAGGTGATATTCCGCTTTAAAGGTGCGTGCGCCTCATAGTGGGCCAACATCGCCCCAAATCCACTAATCCCACGCGCTGCCAAGGTGTTCACAGGCCCCGCGCTGATCGCATTCACGCGAATCTTTTTCGGACCCAGATCGTACGCCAAATATCGCACACTCGCTTCCAGCGCCGCCTTGGCCACCCCCATCACATTGTAATGCGGAACCACTTTCACCGCCCCGTAGTAACTCATCGTTACAATACTTCCCCCTTCTGTCATCAGCGGAGCCGCCGCCCGGCTTACCGCAACCAACGAGTACGCACTAATGTCGTGTGCCACGCGAAATGCTTCTCGTGTCGTATCGACAAAGTTTCCCTCTAAGGCCTCCTTCGGCGCAAACGCTACGCTGTGCAACAGCAGATCAACCTTCGAAGTCTTCCCTTTTACAAAATCAAAAAACTTCGCGATATCTTCATCCCGACTCACATCACAAGGGGCCACCGGAGTCTCCGCCCCAAATGTCGCCGCCAACTCTTCCACATTCTCTTTTAACCGATCTCCTTGATAATTAAAAATTAACTTCGCCCCCGCATCCGACCACGCCTTGGCGATACCCCAAGCAATACTTCGCTTGTTCGCTACCCCAAAAACTAGACCCACCTTCCCTTTTAAAGATTGGTTACTCATAGCCTCCAAAGTGCCCTCCCCCTGCCCCTCCTGTCACGCCCCGACTCACTTCCTCTTTGCCGATCCGAATCTTCCTGCTACCAACACAGCCAGTGGTAATTCCTCATCTGCATCTCGGCTGGATTCTTTTCGGACCGCTTGTCCTCGCCCTCCTCGCGACCGACCTGATTCTTTTCCATCGCGACCCCCGCCCCATCGATCTTCGCCGCTCTCTCCAGGCCACCGCCGGCTGGGTCGCCCTCGCCTTGGCCTTCGGTGTGGTCATCGCCCTCACCCTCGGCACCCAACCCGCCATGGAATTCTTTACCGGCTACATCGTCGAACTCTCCCTCAGCGTGGATAACGTTTTTGTCTTCGCCGTTCTCCTCACCTATTTCGCCGTCCCCGAAAAAGCCCAGTTCCCCGCCCTTTTCTGGGGCATCATCGGAGCTCTCTTTCTTCGCGCCCTCTTTATCTTTACCGGTATCGCCCTCATCAATCGCTTCCACTGGCTAATTTATGTCTTTGGCGCCCTCCTCGTCTACACGGGGATCAAACTCCTCAAAGGCGGCGACGCTAAAGTTCAACCCGACCAAAATCCTCTCGTCCGTATCGCCCGCAAATTCATTCCCATCACCCCCCATTTCCATGACGGCCACTTCTTTGTCCGCCAAGCCAACCGCTGGGCTGGTACCCCCCTCCTCCTTGTCCTTATCGCCCTCGGCACCACCGACCTAGTTTTCGCCATCGATTCCATCCCCGCCATCCTCGCCATCACCCGCGATCCCTTCATCGTTCTAACCTCCAACGCCTTCGCCGTTCTTGGTCTCCGCGCTCTCTATTTCGCTATAGCAGGCCTCATTAAACTCTTCGCCTACCTAAATATCGGCCTCGCCGTTATTCTCTCCTTTATCGGCGTTAAAATGCTTATTTCTGGCTACATCCACCTGCCCATCCCATGGACTCTCGGCTTCGTCCTTCTTGTCCTCGCAGTCTCCATCCTCGCCTCCATCTACTATCCCCCCGCCAAACCACACCAATCCTAAACTATTTACTCCTATTTATAATTTGCAAGTAACTCTAAGCCAGTTTTTTGCATAACTTTTTAAATACAATCTACCCGCCAACTTACCATGGGTTGACGCCTCCCCATCCCCACCTACACTCATACAAATGCCTCAAATCGTTGACCTCACCTCAGCCATCGCCAGTAAAAGATTTGCCAAAAAGCCGAAATTCCGTCTCGGCTTAGTCGGCACCCTTGTCGTCTCTAATTTTGCCTGGCTTCTCCTTTTCGGTGTCGCTGTCGTCTCCCTCATCGGCGTCACCCGCTTCTCCGCCGCTCTTTCCAAAAGTTATCTTGAAGAGAAATGGAACTCCCTCCAAAACCGCCTAGCCCAGAACCGTGAACTCGAAGAGCGCGACCTCCGTATTGCCCGCCTCATCGCTTCCCAAAGCTCCGATACAACCGATATCCTTGGCCTTGCCACCCGCATCTCCAAAATCCTCGATTCCGCCAACGGTCGCCAACGTCGCTTTCTCGAAAGCGCTATTCCCGAAGCCATGCTCATCCAGACCACCACTCGGATCCCCGCCTCCGCTGTCATCGCCATGGCCATCTTTGAATCTGGCTATGGAAATAGCTCCCTCGCCAAGGACTATAACAATTACTTCGGGATGAAAGCCTTCGATAGCTGGACAGGCGCGCGCGCCCTCAATATGCCCACCCGAGATAGCGGCGTAGATACCACCGCAGATTTCCGTGCCTATCCCACCCTCGCCGCTGGCTTCCAAGGCTATTCCCAATTCCTCCTCGGCAACGAGCGCTACCACAAATGCGTTGGTGAGAAATCAGGAGTCAAATTCGTCTCAGGCATCCTCGCTGCAGGCTACTGCCCCGATACCGACTACTTAACCAATATCAACAATATCATCCAGAAACACGGTCTCGATCGGCTCGACCTCGCTCTCGAAACTATCGTCGACAATAATAAAGAAGCCGTCGCCAAATCTCTTCCCGTAAACGAAACTTCCACCGCCACCGGCGCCCACTAATCCTCGTCTGCCACCCTCTTGCCGGACGCCCCGTCCGCACAAGAAATCACCGCACCCCCCATCGGCTTCACTTCCAAAAGTAAATATCGCCACTGACCCGTCGGACTTTTATCCGCCCGCAACGTCACCTTCGCCCTCCCCCTAGAACCCAACACCGAAAAATCAAATTGCGCCGTTCCCTGCTCAGGCATGTCCTCGATCTGACCCGTCACCGCCCAACCCAACTGCAACGGATTACCCAGAACCTCGCCCACCCGAGCATCCCGCATCACCCGCTGCACCGCCTCCTGCATCACCTCGGTTTTTTTCAGCATCGCGTAACTCATGTGCAAAGTTATCAACCCCACCCCAAACACCCCTGCCACCACCCCCACCAAACCCAAAACAAACCAACGCCTCGCTTTATTTTCCCACGCCATCAACTCGGGCTGGGTCAGTAATCGGTTAGCCATCCCGACACTCTGGATTCCTCACCCCCCTCCCGTCCATCCCCAGTCTCGCCCCTCGCCCTTTTTTTCTCTACGCTTAGTACCTCATGCTCTCCCTCGAATCCCTCGCCCGCCTCACCCAAGAACACTCATCCGCCCTCACCGCCAAGGTCGCTGAGTTCGAAATCCACGGCCACTCCTTTTCCGCCTCCCAACGCCCTCACCTCATGGGCGTCATCAACCTCAGCCCCGACTCCTGGTACCGTGAAAGTGTTGTTTCCACCACCGAGGACGCCCTCAACCGCGCCCGCCGCCTCCGCACTGAAGGTGCCCACCTCATCGACCTCGGCACCGAATCCACCCTTGCCCACGCCACCCGCGTCGATCCCGCTCAACAAATCCGTACCCTCCTCCCCATTCTCAAACCCCTCGCCCAAGAGGGCATCCTCCTTTCCATTGAAACTTACCACCTCGAGGTCGCTCGCTCTTGCCTTGAGGCAGGTGCCGCCGTTCTCAACCTTACTGGCACCACTCCTCCCACCGACCTCTATCGCCTCGTAGCCGATCACCGCGCTGGCATCGTCCTCTGCTATGTCCAAGGATCCAACCCTCGCGATGTTTCCAACTTCACCCACTCCCCCGATCATGCCACCGCTCTTCTCGACTACTTCCGGCGCGAAATCGATCGCGCCACCGCCGCTGGCATCCACGCCATCTGGATCGATCCAGGATTAGGCTTTTACTACCGCAACCTCCAAGACAGTGCCGCCCGCATCCGATACCAAGCTGAAACTTTTCTTCACAGCTTTCGCCTCCGTACTCTCGGTTGGCCCGTCTGCCACGCCCTACCCCACGCTTTCGAGTTCTTTCAGGACGAAGTCCGCTCCGCCGAGTCCCTCTTTGCTGTCCTTGCCCTCCTAGGTAAAACCGACCTTTTGCGTACACACGAAATTCCTAAAGTCCGTGCCGTTGCCCGTACTCTCGGGATCCTTTCATGAAAAAGAAACTACCTCCTCAACCCGTCGCCCTTATCACCGGCTCTGCAGGCGGTCTCGGCGCCTTTCTCACCCGCACCCTCGCCCGAATGGGCTACGCCATCGTCCTCCACCATCGAAGCGGTGCTTCCGCCACTCTCCGCTTAGCCCGCCAACTTCGCCAGTATGGCACCCCCACCGAAGTCGTCCGCGCCGACCTTTCCATCCCAACCCAAGTCGATCGCCTCATCCAACGTGTCCAAAAAAGATTCGGGCGCCTCGATCTTCTCATCAACAATGCTGGAACCTATCGTCCCACCCCACTCCTCCGCACTCTACCCGCCGACTGGTTCGCTGGTCTCCACAGCACCACTACCGCAGTTTTTCTACTCACCCGGGCCGCTCTACCTCTCTTTCCAAAAAAAGGTGGCCGTATCATCAATCTTGGCGATGCCGCCGCCGACCGCCTCTCCGCTCGACGCCTCGCCCCTGGCTACCATGTTGGAAAAACTGGTGTCACTCTTTTAACCCGCTCTTTCGCCGCTCAGCTCATTCGCCGCCACATCACCGTCAATCTTATCTCCCCAGGTTACTTGGAAAATAGCGTCGACCTACCTCCCCCCCACACTCTTCCCTCAGGTCGGGCCGTTCGCTTCACCGAAGTCGCCGCCGCCTTGCACTATCTTCTTTCTCCTGAGGCCGCCCAAGTCACTGGCACGAATCTGGTCATCTCCGGAGGGTGGAACCTTTAGTTTTTGCTTCTCCCCGCTGCGCACATCGGATTCCATCCAGTCTCTTTTAACTTTTGGTTTCGTACCCGCTTACTCCTTCGCGATCGCACCGAA
>CAMCDO010000085.1 GCA_945873585.1 Verrucomicrobia subdivision 6 bacterium
CGCCCACGCTTCATCGCCGCAATCACCTCCTCAATCCGATCCGCTCCTTGGGGCTTTTTCATACTCCCAACCCAGCTTTCACCACTTTCTCCGCCGCCGCCAACGCCTTGCCGATTCCCGTAGCGTCCGCACCCGACCCTTGCGCCATATCGGGCCTACCCCCACCCTTGCCCCCCACTTCTACCGCCGCCGCCTGAATTATCTTTCCCGCCTGCACCCTCTTGGCCGCCTCAGCAGTGCACAACGCAACCATCGGTACTTTCCCGCCCTCTTTGCCAATCAAAAATAGCACCACTTCCCCTTCTCTCTTCAGCCGATCCGCCAATACGGGAAGATATCCATTCGGCACCTCTCCCATATCTGCCCCCAACCACTTGATTCCGCTCAAAATCGTTCCCTTAGCCCACAAATCTTTTCCATCCTGCTCCGCCCTCTTCTGCATCTCCACCATTCGATCCTTCGCCGCCTGCTTGTCCCCCTCCCGCATCGCCCCCTCTGCTAGCCCCAACTCCAAATCTCGTTTCTTAACCAAATCCCACAACTCCTCCGGAGTCTCCTTCCCTCTTTCTATCGAAAGTTTGGCTGTTCCCGCCTTCTTCTTTTCTAACGCAGCCCACTTCTCCTCCTGCTTCTTCATCTCCTCATGGCACCAATCCACTAGTGCCACTCCCGCCACCGCCTCAATCCTTCGCACCCCAGCTGCAATCGCCGACTCCGCAATAATCTTTACCGAGCCGAGGAGTCCGCTCGCCTTGGCATGAGTCCCACCACACAACTCCTTCGAAAATCCACCAATGTCCACCACCCGCACCGTCGCCCCATACTTGTCTCCGAAGAATTGTAAAATCGTTGAATCATCTTTCACTTCTGTAAAGGCCTTCTCCGTGCAGACCACCGCCACATTCGCCTTCGTCTTGCTCTCTACCATCTTCTCAATCTTTCCCAACTCCTCCTCACTTAGTCCTCGTAAGTGGGAAAAATCAAAACGCAACCGATCCGGTCCTACATAGGAACCCTTCTGCCTCACGCCCACCCCACACACCTCCCGCAAAGCCCAGTGCAGTAAATGGGTCGCGGTGTGGTGGGCCTCAATCCTCCCCCTACGCTCCGTATCCACCTTCACCCTCACCGGCAACTTTATCTCCTTCACGTCGATCAACCGCTCGGTCACGTGCACCGTCGCCCCGCCCGCTCCCTTCACCGTCCCCACCACTTTCACTTTTCCCCCGTCCCACTCGATCCAACCCGTATCCCCCACCTGTCCACCCATCTCCGCGTAAAAAGGTGTCGGCGATAAATAAACCCGCCCCTTCGCTCCTTCTCCACTCGCTTCCGCCAGCACCTCCACTTCAAACTTCTCTACCTTCCCCTCCTCCCTCTTTTCGTACCCTGTGAAATGCGTCGGCCAATCTGGCCCCTTCGCATCCTCGACCAAAATCGTCGATTTCGACTGCGACTTCCGGGCTCGCTGCCTCTGCTCCTCCATCGCCTTTTCAAATCCTGCCCCATCCACCTCCATCCCCCTCTCCCTTGCCAACAACTGAGTCAGATCCAAAGGGAAACCATACGTGTCATACAAAGCAAAGGCATCCTCCCCTCGAATCATCTTTCCACGCTCCAAGGTCAACTTATCAAATATCGCCAGCCCTCTCTCCAACGTCCTCGAAAACGAAGCCTCCTCCCCCACTAAGACCGAGCGAATATCCTTCTCGTGGGTTTTCAATTCTGGGAAAGCCTCCCCCATCGTCCGAATCAAGGTGCCCGACAACTCCGCCAGAAACCCCTCGGGCAGCTTTAATCGACGCCCAAACATCACTGCCCTTCTCAAAATCCTCCGCAAAACATAACTTCGTCCCTCATTTCCAGGAACAATTCCGTCCGCAATTGAGAAGGATAACGTTCGCACATGATCCGCCAGCACCCGGAAGATACAGTCGTTCATCTCTTCCCCACTCAAATCACTTCTCCTCTTGGGCACCCTCGCCCCGTACTTGTGCCCCGACTCCTTTTGGATCTCTGCGAAAATCGGAGCAAACAGGTCGCTATCATAGTTCGAGGGTTCGGCAGCGAAGTTCTTAAACCCATCCGTCGTCGCCATAATTCCCGCCACCCTCTCAAGACCCATCCCCGTATCCACATGCCGCTCGGGGAGTGGCTTAAACTTACCCCCGGGCTCCGCGTTAAACTGAATAAAGACCAAGTTCCAAATCTCTAAACAGCGGGAATCCCCTTGGTTCACCAGCTTCCCTTGCGTCTTTCCGTCAGGCGTCAGATCCACGTGAACCTCGGAACACGGCCCGCACGGCCCCGTCTCCCCCATCATCCAAAAATTATCCTTCGCATTCCCCATCACCACATGAATGGCAGGATCCAGCCCCACTTTTTTAAACTTTTCTACCCAGTAGCCGTGCGCTTCCGCATCGAACTCCGCCGGATCTCCTGGCCTTGGCTTATAGACTGTCGCATAAAGCCGATTCGGCGGGAATTTCCACACCTCAACTAGCAGTTCCCACGCCCAGTCAATCGACTCCTTTTTAAAATAGTCCCCAAACGACCAGTTCCCCAGCATCTCGAAAAAGGTGTGATGATAGGTGTCGAATCCTACGTCTTCCAAATCGTTATGTTTCCCACCCGCCCGGATACACTTCTGCGTATCCGCCGCTCGCGCTGGGGAGTGAGGGAACTTAGCCTGACCCAGAAAAATCGGGACAAACTGATTCATCCCCGCATTGGTGAAGAGCAAATTCGGCGAAGTCGGCATCAAGCTGGCCGAGGGCACGATCGTATGGCTCTTCCCACGGAAGAACTCCAAGAACCCTTTTCTGACTTCAGCCGATTTCATAGAACTAATTGATGATCATACCCTAACCCTCACTCCTCGCCAAGACCCTAGAAACAATTGAGTCCGACCCCTTCCACGGCATCAAGGTCTGTCCGACCTTCTCAAGCAATCAAAAATTAAACATCAAAAATCAAACATCCGCGCGCAAGCGCGTCCTCTTCCTTACACCCAGCCCATCTTCATTTTCCCCACCTCGCTAATCATCGATTGGGTCCACGCAGGCTCCCAAACCAACTCCACCTCCGCCTCCTTCACCCCCGCCACTGACAAAACCTTGTTGCGCGCATCCGCCTGAATCGTCGGGCCCATCCCACACCCAGGTGCCGTCAGCGTCATCTTTACCTCCGCTCGCGATCCCCCCGCCGCCAAAGGCTTCAACTCCACACTGTAGACCAGCCCCAAATCCACCACGTTGACAGGAATCTCTGGGTCAAAAACTTCTTTCAACTTCTCCCAAACCTTTTTTTCATCCGCCGGCTCGCTCGAGTCTGTCTCCGTAGCCACTACCACCGCTTTCAACAGACCTAATGCATCCTGATCCTTCTCTTCAATCCTCGCTAATCCGAAAGCCCCCGCAACCGTATGACTCCCCCCCAACGACTGAGTCAAGGTCACTTCCGTGTCCTTCGGTAAAATTAACGGCGAACCCGCAGGGATCGCTGTCGCCGGCACCTCCCGTAGCAGCTTTGTTTGATCTCCAGGTTTCATTTTGTTTTTACGAGCAAGCTCCCGCTTTCCTTAATTTGCCAGTCCCTGCAACGTCCGAACGTCCAACGCCTCTTCCTCCATCTGACCTTGAACCTTGGGACGAGCAACAACCCTCTCCGCCATTTTCGGTCTCGCCCTCATCGTGGCAAACTTTGCCGCTACCGCCACCCGCACCGCCTCCCCAATCCCCTTCTCTGGTAGACGGGCAATCACCTCCTCAAAAAACCCATGCGCCAAAAGTTGCGCCCCCGTCCGAGGATCGATCCCCCGCGCCATCAAATAGAAAAGCTGATCTCGATCGATCTGCCCCGTCGTCGCCCCGTGCGTGCAACGCACATCATCATTCAAAATTTCCAGCCCAGGCATCGAATCCGCCTCCGCCTCAGGATTCAGCAGCAAATTCCGATTGTTCTGGTACGCATCCGTCTTCGCCGCCCCAGGCGCCACCCGAATCAAACCCTTGAAAATAGATTTCGAACGATCATCCAACGCATTCTTATAAAGCAGATCACTCCAGGTATTCGGCACGTCATGACACTGCAACGTCCGCTGATCAAACTCCTGCCGCTCAGACCCTACGGATAACCCCAGCATCTCGCTCCGCGCCCCACTCCCCGCCATCGTGCTCCGACTCTCCTGTCGCGCATAAGCCGCCCCCAGATTCACAAAAAGACTTCGCGCCTCCCCGTCCCTCTCCACCCGCGTCGAATTCAGCTGAAAACTAGTCACCTTGGACCCCCACTCCTGCAGACTGACGTACTCCACCTTTGACCCAGCCCCCACCAGAAGATCATTCAGCCCACAGGCCAATCCTGCCCCTCCCGCCTCAGTCGAGCCCAAGAAATCCACCACCGTCACTTTGGCGTTTTCCCCTGTAACGATCAGGGTATGAGGAAAAACAGCCGACTCGCTCCCATCCAACCAATGAAACGATACCAGAGGCAACTTCACCTCCACGTTTTTCGGTACAACAATCAACACCCCTGCTGATGCGTTCGCTGCATGCAGGGCAGCAAACTTTTGTGCCCCCAGATCCACCGGGTGCGCCATAAAGTGCTTCTCGAGCAAGGCGGGATGCTTCTGCAAAGCCCCCGCAAGAGATTCGAAAACCACCCCTTGTTTCGCCAGCTCTTCTCCCCCTTCGATGTGGAGCAGCCGGTCATTCGAGAAGACCGCTTTGGCTGCATGCGGAAAAGAAGCCGTACTCCGTTTCAGCAGGGCCTCGGCCGACGTACTTCCTTTTTGCCCTGGTTTAAAATCTCCCAACTGAATTGCAGCAATCGTGGCAAACCGCCAATCCTCATCGCTCCGTCGAGGCATCGGCATCGCTTGAAACTTTTTCCAAGCCTCCGCTTTCCTCTCCTGCCACCAACCTACAGGCGCCGACCCATTCTGGCCCACAGGGCTTTGCCCGTTTTTACCCGCCATAAAAATATCAGGCGCCGTTACTGCCGATCGCCTCCACTGGACAACCTTCCATCGCCTCTTTCGCCAGCTTCTGATCCTCGACACTTTCCGGTTGCTTGTAGACAAAAGAGTAGCCCCCATCATCATTCCGCTTAAAGCTGTTCGGTGCAGTTTCGCGACAAAGATCGCAATCAATACACTGGTTATCTACGTAGTAGGCTCCCGCGATGTTTTCGGGGTAGCGGTTAGCGGTATCGGCCATGGTCGTTATTCTCCTCTTCGATGGATTCTTTTTTTAACCGACCGACCCCTCCATCTCGAGGTCGATCAGCCGTTTCAACTCCACACTATATTCCATCGGGAATTGGCGGACGAGTTCATTGACGAACCCATTCACGCTTAGGCTCATCGCCTGGCCTTCCGACAATCCCCTTTGCTGCATGTAAAAAATCTGCTCCGCACTCACCTTCGAGACACTCGCTTCGTGCTGTACGGAATTGCCTTCTCCCCGTGTCACAATCGCAGGGTAGGTATCCGTCCTCGATTCCGTATTGATCAACAAGGCATCACACTCCGTGTTGTTCTTACACCCCTTCAAATGTCGCGGGATGTGCACCAATCCTCGGTAGGTGGCCCGACCCGACCCGATCGAAATCGATTTCGAAATAATATTCGAGGTCGTCTCATCTGCCGCATGAATCATCTTCGCACCCGTATCCTGATGCTGCCCGTTATTCGCTAAAGCGATTGAAAGAACTTCGCCCCGCGCCTTCCGCCCCTTCAAAATCACTCCGGGATACTTCATCGTCAAACGCGAACCAATGTTGCAATCAATCCACTTGATCTCCGACTCCTCATGCGCCAACCCACGCTTCGTCACCAAATTGAAAACGTTCGGGCTCCAGTTCTGCACCGTGATGTACTGGAGTTTCGCCCCCTTCATCGCCACCAACTCCACCACCGCACTATGCAAGGTCACCGAATCAAACTTTGGCGCCGTACAGCCTTCCATGTAGGTCAGCTCCGCCCCCTCATCCACGATGATCAAAGTCCGCTCAAACTGGCC
>CAMCDO010000086.1 GCA_945873585.1 Verrucomicrobia subdivision 6 bacterium
TCTCCAACCGTCCGCCCGCCACCCCTACACCTATGTCCTACCCGGAACCGGCGAAATGCCCGCCCGCCAAGTTCTCGATCTTCTCCAAAAAGATAACTTCACAGGGGCCGTCTCGCTCGAATGGGAAAAAATGTGGCATCCCTATCTCATCCCGATTCAGGACGCCCTCTCCGCCTGCCAAAAGGAGAAGTGGTGGTAAAAAAACCCGAAACATCCCCAGATCCGTCTTGGGGATATTTCGACTGGCTCCGCGTGGCCGAAGAGGAACTCCGCCCCCTGGCCAAACTAATGAAACCGGGCAAGGCGGACCTGCCCATCCTCGGAAAACCGAGTAGCCACGGTCCTCAAGCCGATCGCCTCGAATCCTTCTCCCGCCCCTGCCTCTGGGCCGCCCACTGGCTCCAAGCCACCCCCACCACCTTCCCCGCCACTGCACCTCAATCCCTCTCGCGTAAAACGATTGCCGAATGGTTCCGGCAAGCCCTCCTCCTCGGGACCGACCCCTCCTCCCCAGAATACTGGGGTCCCACCCAAGACCATCAGCAACACACCGTCGAAATGGCCGCCCTCGTGTTGGCCCTCGAAATCGCCCGAGAATTTCTATGGGATCCCCTGTCCCAAAAAGAAAAAGAGCAGGTCGCTCGATGGTTCGCCTCCGTTCGCGGAACCAAACTTCACCCCAACAACCATCTCTTCTTCGGCGTTCTTACCCTCTCCTTTCTCCAGAAAGAGGGTTTTGGACAAAAAACCGACGCCCCTCAGATCGGCCAATGGCTCGACACCCTCGAAACCATGGCCATCGGCAAAGGCTGGTTTCGCGATGGATCCAACCAGACGGTCGACTACTACAACGCCTACGCTTTCCACTACTACGGACTCTGGTGGGGCCGACTCTTCGGCCAAAACGATCCTACCCGCACCAAACGCTGGCAGAACTTCACCCGCGAGTTCCTACCCGACTACGCCCGCTTCTTTGCCGCTTCCGGAGAAAACGTCCCCTTCGGCCGATCCCTCACCTACCGCTTCAACGCCGTCGCCCCTTTTGCTCTGGCCGAAATGTGTGGTGCCTCGTCCGTGCCCCCAGGCCTGGCCCGACGAATTTCTTCAAAAAATCTCCACTTCTTCTGGAGCCAACCCATCTTTCAATCGCAAGGCCTCCTTAGCCTCGGCTGGATTGATGAATTTATCCCCCTCACCGAACGCTACTCCTGCGGTGGCTCCCCCTACTGGACCGCAAAAGGTCTCGCCCCACTTCTTCTCCCCCCCTCATCTCCATTCTGGCAGGACTCGGAACAACCGCTTCCTTCCGAAATCTCCGACTTCTCCCAACCACTCCCCACAGCCGAAATGGTCGTTCGCTCGATCGAAGGAGAAATCGAACTTCTCAACGCAGGCACTGCCATCTCCACCTCCAACACCGTTTTCGGATCCTATAAATGGGGCAAACTATCCTACCGCACCGGCGTCGGCTTCGATGTCCAACTTCCCGATGGCCCTTACCCAATCGACTCCTCTCTCACAGCCCTAATGGAGGATGGTTCCCTGCACGGCCGACAGCAGACCCGCTCCCTTGCCGTCGAAAAAGATCACCTCGCCTGCTCCTACCGTCTCGCAGACTCGGTCGAGATCGAAACCCACCTCTGGTGGAACGGGCCTTGGCAGCTCCACCTCCATCGCTACAAGGTCAAACAACCCTGCAGGCTCCTCCTTGGAGGCCAGAGCCTTTCGGCAAAGGAAATGGAGGGTCTGAAGGAGAAATCCTCATTCCCCAACCTTTCTTGGAATAACCCAACCCACCATGCTGTCCTCCAATCCCTGCAAGGTTTCGCCAAGGCCGGATCCCAAAAAACCATCGTCGGTAAACAGCCGCGCACCCACCTCTACGCTGGCAACAGCATCACCCTCTTTCTGGAGACGGATGCACTCTCCGGGGATGGCTGGCTGGCTGCACTCCAAGCCGTCGCCCCAGCCTCTGCACCGCTGGGCCGCTGGGAATTGACCGAAACCCAAGCCACCATTTGGTCCCTGAAAAATCAAAAGGGAGAATCGTGGACAGTCCGCCACCCCTCGCTCCCGAAAGTTTAACGTTTCAGGGTTAACTTCAAACTCGTCCGGTCCGACACCAACACCCCTTTACAGGCCGGCGCTAACTCCTTGGCCACCCGCAATGCGTCCTGATTCTTTTTCTGATCCTTGGCATCCGACTGCATCGGCATTTGGAAGACAACTTCCCCAGACTTGATCTCCACATTCACCTTCATCGTCGGAACAACAACATCCTTCTTGCCGACTGGATTCGCATAGGTTGCCATCGCCTGTAAAACCGTCCGCAAAAGAACATAGTCCTTCTTCCATTTCACCATAGGAACGGAAGCTGGAAGTTCGATCGGCACCCCCCACCCCAACTCCTGCTTTCCCATCTGCTCCTGCCAATCCTTCAGCAGATCTGCCAAGGCAAACTCCTCTTCATGTAGCTCGTGCTTCTCAATATCCGCGGCCGAATAAGGCGGTAGTTCCAGAGACCGAATCCTCTCCCAGTCCTTCCGCACCGATCCCACCCAATCCGGAAGTTTGCCCAACCGCAATTCAAGTTGTGCCTCATACAACGACTCCGGGGTTACCTTCTCCCCCTGACACTCATTACCCTCTAATGCTTCCGCCACCAAAGTCACAGGTTTTCCGTGCAGTCCCACAAAGAGCGGCTTCACAAATTTCGCCTCTTTCCCTTTCACATAGTTCCAAAGATTAATCGGCTGTTCATCGTCACTGTCGTAGGAAAAGTTCCAGAACACTATCCAGCGAAGATGATTGGGAAAAGACTGTGCCGGTCCGCCACTGCGCGTCATCGTCCCGCCATCCACCCGATCGATCAGCGTCGCATAGGGACCGTTCCCGTGTGAATCAACCGTGGAAGCTTTGCCCATCAGCCAGCGCCAAACCACCGTTCCGGCCGAACGGTTTCCCGTCGATGCTCCGTGCTGGGGCGACGACGTCTCCTCCGTTAATCCCGTCAGGTTGAAGGTGCAGTTGGATCGAATCGCCACGTCATAGTGACCCTTATTTCCAGCAAATCGGTTATCCAGGATGGAGCAGAGCACTGAATCCCTAAGATAAACCCCGGTGTTCACATTCAGAAACGCGCATCTGCGTACCCAACCATTCGCCACCCCATGGAAAAGAACCCCATCCCACCCCTCATCATCCAAAGCCGAACGATGATGAACAAATGCTCCCCTCCATCCCCCCTGCAACGCCATGTCCTCCACCCCCACCTGCTCGATCAACGCCACCGGCGAGACCTTCGCCTCAAAATCCGCACCTAAGTTCACCAACACCGGCTCTTTCAAAATTAGACTCTCCCCTTGGACCTCCTTGACCTGATGAAGTTCACTGATGCTTGCTCCATCTTTAATGATTCGGGTCCAGCTCGGATCGGGCTGTAATCCACACATCAACTCCGCATCCAACTTCGGTGTGCCCGCCTTGAGCACCACCCAATCCCCCACCTTAAAACCCTCCGTCGATTTCACAGGTATGGCAAAACTTCCACGCTTCACCGCGCCCGTCACCGCCACCGACTTCCCTGCCTCCTTCTTTCCGCCCTCTACTCCCTCAAACAGAAAAATATAAGGAATCTTCGACCAGTCATCCCGACCTTCACCATCCTTTGTCCCTTTCGGTACGGGGTAAGGTCCCACTCGATAACCCGAATGAATCGCCCGAATGACCGTCCCCCCTTTCCCCAAACCCGCCCCGCGGATCACGACCCCTGATTTTCCGATTCGAATCGACGCGGCCTTAAAGCGATCAGCAAAGACAAGAAATTTACCTGCAGGAAATAAGACTACACCGCCTCCCGCCCCCTCCGCCGCCGCAATTGCTTTCCGAATCGCATCCTCATCGGAAATCAAGTCGTCCGCAATCGCCCCGTAATCGGTCACCTTAAAGATAGGCCCCTGCACATCGGGAATCGCCTTCTCCCCATGCTCATATCCAGCATAGGAGTAGTCGGTCAGGATCTCCGCCGAGGAACGATCCGTCGCCTCCTGAAATTTCTTCCAGTAGGACGACTCCTTTCCCTCCGCCCACCCAAGCGAAATCCACCATAATCCTAAAAGGCTTCCTAAACCGAATTTTTTAGCGTTTTTCATCCTCCTCAACGATAAATCAAAGTGGTGTATACAGGGAAGCTATTCGGACGCGTTATCCAACTTAATTAGGTTGGCCTTAGCCTTCTCCACCAATCCCAGCTTTTCTAAAAACTTCAGGCTCTCCTCCTCTATCTTTGCTTTAACCGCCGCCGCCTCTCCCCACTTGGAAGAGTTCGGGCTGTGGGGCGCTCCTGGAAACGAAATCAGTTCACACTCATTCCCATTTGTCTTCATCTTCGCCAGAAACTCCTCCGTATTCGCATACTTAACCGTCGCATCGGCCGTGCCATGAAACATCAGCGTAGGCGGCATTTTGCTAGGCATCCGACCCGTCACCGAAAGGTTGTTTGCCCGAACCTCATCATTTCCAAAACGTTTCGGGCCACCATACCCATTCGTTCCCGTATCCGTTACCGGCCACAGCAGAATCAATCCCATCGGAACGGGATTCGGCACAGGATCGGAAGCCAAATCTGGGGCCACAGGAGCAGGTATCGCTGTCCACGCCCCTACATGCCCCCCAGCCGAAGATCCCTGTACCACAATCTTGCCTAGATCAACCCCCAACTCCTTTGCATGGTCCTGAATCCATCGCACCGCCGCCCGCCCATCCGCCACACAATCCTCCGGTTTTGTATCGAACCGTTTTCTCGTTCGATAATCAGGAGCCACTCCCACCAGACCGTATTTCGCCGCCCACTTCGCATAGGTGATGCTCTTGACAGGAGTGCCACTAGTCCAACCTCCACCGAAAAAAGCCACCAAACACGGTCTCCTGTCGGAAGCTTTCCAATCATTAGGCTTCACCACGTGAAGTCGAAGTTCGGTCTCCCCTACCTTTTTGAAAATAAAGGTTTCCGCACCAGGCAAAGTCAGAGGAGTAACTTCGTTCGTCTCATTGACCTTTGTCGGACTGGCCTCGGTTTCGCTCTGAGCCATGGTCGGTATCCACGCTCCCATGACCAGACCAACGACTAAACAAAGGTGAAGTAGAGTCACCTTTCTCATAATCCTAAAATCGAAGCCATAACCTTTGATCCATCTTCTTTAATAACCTCACCACTCATTTCCCCTTCACTTTGACCTCTAGTTTTCCATCTGAAAACCTCACAACCAAGTCCCCAAGCCTTCGTGCGGGCTCAACATTTCGCACCAATTTCCCCTCAGCCGTCTGCACTAACGCATACCCCCTCTTCAGGGTTTCCTCTGGCCCCATCGCTCGCAATCGGTCCGCCGCCGCCTGCACACGCAAAGATAACTCCCTTAACCTCCGCTCAGGTCTCAGCGCCGACCATCGCCCCAACAATCCCTCCGCATACTGCTTTCGATATCTCCATCCGCTTTCCAATCCGCGCATTAACTGCACCGCCAACTCATCCACCCTTTGCCCACTCATCTCTACCATCTTTCGCGGTTCTCGGAAAACGTAGCTCCCCGCCAAATCTCCCAATCTCCTCTTCTTCTCCTCCAGAAATTCCACCGCCGCCTCCCCCAACCGATCCTTCCAGCCCCGCAACTCCCCAACCCAATCCGTATCAGGCCGACTCACCATCTCCGCCGCCGCCGAAGGAGTCGGCGCTCTCACATCCGCCGCAAAATCACAGATCGTAAAATCGGTCTCATGCCCCACCCCACTGATCACCGGAATCGGACTCGCCACCACCGCCCGCGCCACCACCTCCTCATTGAACGCCCACAAATCTTCCAAACTCCCTCCCCCACGGACCACCAGCAGCACATCAAAATCCATCTTCCCCATCTTCCCA
>CAMCDO010000087.1 GCA_945873585.1 Verrucomicrobia subdivision 6 bacterium
CTGCAAGGCATGCACGCAGTCCTGGTCGCAGTTCGACCCGGGAAATTGGACGACCGCAAACCTCATCCGCCAGCCCGCAGATCCAAGTGGAAATTCTCCATCACCGGATTGCTCAACAACTCTTTTGAAATCTCCTCCAACTTCGCCCGCAACCCCTTTTCCTCCCCTCCCTCAATCTCCAGCTCAATATGCTTCCCAATCCGAACCGATTTCACCCCCTTCACCCCCATATGGTTCAAGGCATGCGCCACCGCCTCCCCCTGCGGATCTAAAATCGAGGGTTTCAACGTCACCGTAACGATTGCCTTCATCATAAGAACTTCTGGTATGCCCGTGCTATCCCTTTCGGGCGAGAAAAGAAACCTAAGATATTGGCTTAAAGATGTTAATTACCTCTGGGGCGACCAAATCTTAGGCCTACCGCCCACCACCTACCTCAATTTCACTGGAACACTTCCCGTTCCCGTCTTTCCCTTGGTCACTTCCGCACTCTCTGGATAAAGCAGATAGGGTTTTCTCTCCTCCCTCCACTTAGCTACCCCCGCGTCCCACGTCGCCACGATCTGACGCGCACTCATTCCCGCCTCCACCATCTTTCGGGTCTGCCGACTTCGATTTAGCTTGTCGAACATCAACATATTCTCCGCATCAGAGAAGAATTTTTTTCGAGGAAGAAGTTTCTTTAGAATTTCTAATCCCGCCATGTTGATCGCGGTTAAATTCGCGGGCGCCTTGGGATCAATCGTCACCTTCGCACCCGCCATCGTCACGCTTCGGTATCGACCCGTGGGTGGCTTGAAACGGAAAGGACTAAACCTGACTCCGTTAAATCCCCACTCGGTCATTCTCCGACACAGCTCCTCCGCATCTACATTCTCCAGCGCAAAGATATCAAAAGGCTGAATCACCGATCCATCTAACCCCGTCGTCGCTATCCCCGTCGGATTGGCCCCATTACTCACCCCCAACTCCCCGAAAAACCCCGTCGCCACATAACCCCGAGTGGCTCGTGTTAGTGGAATATTCGGAGAGGTCGCTACCCATTTCAATCCCGTATCCTCCCAGGTCATCTTCTGCGTCCACCCTTTCATCGGTACCACCGTCAATCGGCACGGACGCCTCAAATGCACCTCGTTAATCCACTTTCCCAGCTCCCCAATCGTCAACCCGTATACATAAGGAATATCGTACTGCCCAATAAAAGACGGGATAACCAACTCCCCCTGCGGTCGCGGTCCCTCCACCCGAAAGTTCCCTAGCGGATTCGGTCGGTCTAGCACCATCACCTCGATTCCCTTCTCCTGTGCCGCTTCCATCACCAAACCCAGCGTACTGATAAAGGTGTAGGACCGGCACCCCACATCCTGCAGGTCATAAACCATCACATCGATACCCTCCAACATCTTCTGCGTCGGCTTCCTCGTGTCCCCATAAAGGGAGAACACTTTGATCCCCGTTTCCTCATTCTTGCTTATCTTTCCGTCGTGGTTGCCGTCCACCCCGTGCCTCTCCCCATAAACGTCCTTCCCTGCCCCCACCGTTCCAAACACCCCATGCTCTGGTCCGTAAAGAGCCACCAGATTCACCTCAGGCGCCTCCCGTAGTACCTGCCACGTCGGACGTCCCCTCCCATCCACCCCAGATGGATTCGTCACCAATCCCACTCGCTTGCCCTTTAGATCCCGAAACCCACGCTCCGCCAGAACATCAATCCCCAGCTGAAATACAGGGGTCTTACTCTCTTGAGTAAAACCCACCGAACAAATACAGATAAAAATAATTAAAAAATATCGGCTCACGGATTCATCGTGATTCCAGCGGAAACCACCCTGATTCCAAGCCTAAGCTTTAATCGAATCCGCCAAACGTGCCACCCCTCACTAGAGCGGATCGCCCATCATCCGCTAATTAAACCCTCCCCACTTCAACTGCTGGCACCCGTAACCCTCCCGACCACTCCGTCGGCACCCCGCACGCCTGCCCCAAGATACCGCCTACCACCACCCCACGGTGACAACTGTCCCCACCTAAGTTCGCATTCGCAACAACTCCCCCAGCATAATCGTTACCATATTTCCAAGCCAAGTAGAGAGACGCTGGCATCGCCTCCGCGATATAACAGGCGGTACTAAATCTCTCCCCCACCACATGTTCATCTGGCTGCTTCGACCAACCTTCCGCCTTCTTGGCCGAGATCCAATCACCCGCCTCACGCGGAATTGCCTCGCGCACACTCGCCCCTTCCCCAATCGCCCAGCACACCCGCACCAAGGTGTCCGCCGCACGTAAAACATTCGGGTGCGCATGAGTCAGCCCCACGTGCTCTTTGACCACCGCCCTCAACTTTCCTAATGGCAAATCGGCGCAGGCCGCCATCAACGCAGGCACATGGGCCAGCCCCCCGATGTGCTCATCCCGTATGCCACACTTCTCTAGCGGCTTTCCCTCCGCATACCTTTGAAAAAACCCCCGGTGACTCTCTTCCACATACGTGTCTCGATGCCGACCCGGCGTCAGCATGAACTTCACGTACTGCTCCAACCAGCCTCGGGCCGAATAGCCACCGCTCGATCTCACCCACCTATACAACTCCCGCGCCAACTGCAGATTGAGAGTGTTCTCACCTGCTTGCAGAAACTGGTGATAATGAACCCCCTTTTCTCCCCAATACTTCGCCTGATCATGAAGAATGTTACCCCTCTCATTCAAAGGGGTGTAATGGGAGCGCCAAAGAATACTGCCAGGGTGAGGATTCTTCGGTGCGAGGTAACCCTCCACCTTTCCATAGTCCCGCAATAACTCCGACCGGTCATAATACCAGTGAACCGGCATCGCCAAGGCGTCCGCACACAATCCCCCCACAAAACTATCAAAAAAGAGATGAGCCATCGCCAGTTTTTACTGGGGTCGCAGAATTAAATAGAAGGCCAAACTCACCATCGCGAGGAAATTAACTAGCGCAACCACCCCAAGAAAAACATGAAGTCGTGTAATCGAGCCCTTTCCCATCTTCTGCTCCAAATCCTTAGCTCCTCCTAAAAAGTACACGACGATAGAAAAAATAAACGTGATCCAAAGAAACAAAATCAGGATTGGAAAATTGGCTACAACCTGATTCAGTGTGGGTAGATAGGTCGGTAGCTCACGCAAGCGGCTCAAAAGGATTTCCATCCCCAAACGCTACTCCTCCGCCTCCACTCCGCAACCACGTGTAATCGCGCGTCAGCGCGTCTCTTCCCCAATCCGCGCGTAAACGCGTCTTTACCCCGTACCTGCCCGACCAGCGTCGGGGCCGGCGTCGGGGCCACAACTGCGAGGCAAAGTCATTTTCGCCCTTCATTCCACCTGCCTCCCTGCCTCTTTTTTCCTTAATCCCTTAACCCCTCAGCCCCTTAATCCCTGCATATCCTACACCCACTCCCTCCCCAGATCCTTCCAAAAAGGCGTAAACCTCTTCACCGAATATCCATTTGGCACAACCACCATCCCTTCCGCCGGTACAACCTCCACCTCCACCTTCTCCCGCAACCGGACCAACCCCTCCCGCCATCTAGGCGAGGGCGACTCCGTTACCGCCAACCTTTCCACTCCCTGCTCCTTCATCCACCCCACTATTTCCTCCACCGTTTCCCCTACCCTCATCTCCTCCGCCGCCTCCACCGCACACTCATAAAGAAAAAAGATTCTTTTAAAACTCAACCTCGCCCGCTCGAGAAAGGGTCGGTCGAAAACAAAGACCGTCGGAGCTGTAGGATACTTCTGTAGAGCCGGATCCCGTTTCGATAAGGAATCACCATGCAGCCACACCCCTGTCTTCATTTTGTGAAAAGCCTCCGCTCCAGTTCAGGATAGGTCGCGTCGAAGGGACACTTAGCCGTGCAACGCGCACACCACTCCATTCCCCCGTTTTCCTGAATGTTCTCCCGGTTGAACAGATAGGCCCGGTGACTGAAGGTCGAAGCCACCCACTGCCACGACAAGGCGTTGCTCGCCGGATCTCCATCCAACAAATGCTGGTAAAAAAACCGCTCCCCCGCTTTCCAGCCCAGTTTGCGGAAATGAACCACAAACGAGGCAAACCACATTCGTGCATGGTTATGGATATAACCAGTCTCCACCAGCTCCCGCACCGTCTCATCCATACAAACCAAGCCTGTTCGTCCCTCGGTAATCTCCTTAGGCAGATCGGTTTCTGCCCCATTCCCGAGAGGGACCTTGGACGCTTCTCGATCTACATAAATTCCATCCCCCCACTGCCCATACAGATGCCGCCAAAATTGCCGCCACCCCAGCTCCTGCCAAAACTTTACCGAATCAAAGCTCTTCCCAAAACGCTCCCTCACGCTCTCCGCTACCTCGCGAATTCCCAATACCCCGTGCCGAATATAAAACGAGAGGCGAGATACACCTCCACCCAGTTTATTTCGTGACCCCGCATAGCCTCCCACACGAAATTTGCTCAATGCCTCCATTGCCTCTTGTCGTCCTCCGACGTAGCCCGAGGGCTTCGCCCCTTCCCTCGTCTCCCCAAACAGCCCCACCAGCGCTTCAGCCACAGCTCGGGCTTGCTCCTCCCGCGACCCCGTAAACTTTGGCAAAACCATTCCCCACCATACCACAACTCATGCTCCCAGCATTCTGGAAGCACCTACCCCAACCCCACGCCTATTTCCAATCGTGCTTCGGATACTTTCTCGCCAACTCAGGCTTTAATTTCGGGTACGTCTCCTTCCAAAACGATCCCAAATCCCGTGTTACCTGCAACGGTCTTCGATTCGGCCCCAAAATCTCCACAGTCAACTCCACCTTCCCATCCCCAATCCGCGGCGTCTTGTTCAACCCATACAACTCCTGAATCTTTCCCGACACCACGGGCTCCCTCCCCTGCCCATACTTAATCTTTAAAGATTTGCCCCCGGGCATCGCCACCTTCTCCGGCGCCAACTCCTCCAACCTCCGCATTCTCTCTCCGCCCAACCATCCCCGCATCGCGTCCAGCGCACTCCTCTCATTGGCCTGACGCCAAGTCAAACACCCCTCCCCCTGCAGTTCTAAAACCATCCGCTTCGCCTCCTCATCCCAAATCGGCCACCCTTCCCCCTCCGACCAACCCCGCACCACCTCCAGTCTCTCCAATAATCCGTCCGCCTCAGTGCTCCACCCAGGCCAAGTGCATTTTCCCTCCAAAACCGCTCCCGCCAGCACCGTCGCTGCCTCTGGACTCGCCTCCACATCTCTTTTCTTTTCCTCTAAAACCAGATCCCGAAATCTCTTCTGCTCAACCTGCAAAACTCTTCGCCCATTTTCCTCAAAGATCAGGCCACTCTTCTCCGAAAAATCCCCAGGAAACATCTCCTTCAACCACTCCTCCTTCACCGCCGTCACCAACCCCAGCACTACGTCTACCTCCCCATCCGTTCGCCCGATCTCCTTCATCTCCGCTGCCAGAATCAATGACCGATCCCGCACCACACTCTCTCGCGCAATCGTCCCACTCCTGCCCCCCGATAGCCGACACCGCAACGTCCCACCATCTATCCTTCGTCCCAAATGGTCCGAGAAACCTGCTAAAACACAACGGCGCAACTTTTCTCCGCCCGCCGCCACCTCCTCTACCTTCAATCCCATCGCTTGCGACACGCTGAGTAACCTGTCCCTTACCGCCGCCGCTTCCCTCGCCGCCCCTCCGTGAATCCCCATCCTCCCACAGGCCCCAGGATGGAATCTCTCCCTCTCCGCAAAGCGCAAAGCCCGCAACCAAACAAAAAGATCACTCTCCTCCTCCGCCTCCCACAGAATCTCCGCCCCCTCTCCCTTCCTCCCCGCCATCCTCTGCAAGAGAGGTCTTCCCGAAAGCAGCGCCGCAATCCCCGCCGCCCCTCGCAAACACCCCAATGCCCCCG
>CAMCDO010000088.1 GCA_945873585.1 Verrucomicrobia subdivision 6 bacterium
CCAAAGGTGTGGAGCGCCACTACGCCCGCCACACCGGGGCGTGACCGTCGCCTTCCGCGGGCGCGCATTCTCCGGCGCCGGCCGGAATTCCTAGCCATTCGCCGTGAGGGAGGAATCGAAAGTGGCATCCCACTCAAACTCAACTGGCGTTGCTTTCCTCGCACCGCTCGGCGTATGGCCGTGGTTGTCCCCAAAGCTTGTGGTAACGCGGTTATGAGAAATCGAATTAAGCGTTGGGTGCGTGAAACTTGGCGCCATCTCCAGGCCGATCTTACTCCTGGCCTCGATTCCGTTTGGATTGCCCGTCCTCCCGCCGCCCGAGCGGGTTACGCGGCCATTCAAAAAGAAATGCTCCGCCTTTATCAACGTGCGGGCCTTTGTCCCGCCTCGGTAAAATTATGAAATCTTTTTTCCTTTTCCTCATTCGGGCCCAACGAGCCTGCGCCCCCGCTTGGCGCACTCTCTTGGGTAGCTCTGGACCTTGCTGCCGATATTATCCCACTTGCTCAGCTTACGCGGAGGAGGCGATCGCCCGGTACGGCATTACCCACGGTCTCATCCTCGCCTTCCGTCGCCTCTCTCGGTGCCACCCTTGGGGTGGTGCGGGTTGGGATCCCCTCCAGGAAAAGATATGAAAAAGGGAGGAATGGATCGTAACGCTTGGCTCGCCGCAGGGGCCTGCCTTCTCCTTCTCGTCCTTTATCCCAAGATTGTTGCCCACTACTATCCTCCCGCTCCCGCCAAAGTTCCCGCGACCCAAGCGTCATCTTCTTCTCCCTCAATTCCAGTTCCGTCGGCACCCGTCGTCGCTCCCAGCCTAACCTCCAAAGAGACCCTTGCCCCAGGATCCATTCACCGCTCAGGCACAGAGCAAACCGCTTTCTTAGAAAACAGCACTCTCCGCGTGACTTTCACCACTTGGGGCGGCGGGATTCAAGAAATCGAATTAGTTGGCCATGCAGGCGATCCTGGAGAAAAAATTCATCTCAACCGCGGATCTCCCGACGCGATTTTCGATCTTCGTGGCTGGACCCCCGCGGGTGAAGGCCTGATCTGGACTCTGGAAAAATCAGACCCTCAAGAAGTCGTTTTCACTGCGCCTACCCAAACGGGAGGCGATGTTCATATCCGCCGCACCTTTCGTCTCACGGGCGACTACGGTCTTGCCCTCACGCAAGAAGTGGAAAATCGTGGCACCCTCCCGCTCGCTCTACCCGCCTACGCTCTCTCTGCTGGGGTGGGCGCTCCTATCCATCTTCGGGAAGATGAGAGTGCCTACGTCGGCACGGGTTGGTTTACCACCGACGCCACCTACACCACTCATAAACTTCCCGAATTTCTCTCCTCTAAGTTTCTTTTTCTTTTTCCCAGCGCGGGCAAGGATCTGGTTAGCAGCCGAGAGGATCGCCAAGTCAAATGGGTCGCCGCCAAAAGCCAGTTTTTTGCTATGGTGCTCACCGCTCAGGATTCGCCCGCCGCAGGGGCTGAGGCTCGTAAGGTCGACTTAGCAGGGGAGAGTATGCGGGACGGTTCTGGAAAAGTGCATGCGGTGGAAACATGGATGAAGTTCGCAGGATTTGACCTCGGAATTGGCGCAAAGAATGTTCGAAAATTTGGACTCTACGCAGGGCCCAAAGAAGATTGGCGCCTACGGAGTCTCGCCCAAGGAGAGGATCAGGTGATGGAGTTCGGCTGGATGGGTATCGTCAGTCGCCCCCTCCTCGTGGTCATGAACACCATCTACAAGTGGGTCGGTAGCTATGGCTGGTCGATCGTCATCCTAACTATTCTTCTTAAGGCCATTCTCTGGATTCCCCAAGCGAAGGCGAATCGCAGTATGAAAAAAATGCAGATCCTCGCCCCCAAGCTGAAAGAGCTGCAAACCAGGCTGAAAGATGACCCCGCAAAACTGAACACCGAAATGATGAAGCTCTACCGCGATTACGGGGTGAACCCCATCGGCGGCTGTCTCCCTATGCTCATCCAGATGCCCGTCTTCCTCGGCTTCTACTACATGCTCCTCAGCTCGGTCGAACTCCGAGGCCAAGCTTTCCTTTGGATTCACGATCTTTCTCGACCCGATACCATCGGCTATCTCCCGGGCCTAGGCATTCCAATTAATCCTATGCCCTTGATTATGACGGCGGCGATGGTCTGGAGCATGCACATCACTCCGCAACCTCAAGGGGTAGATAATCCAGGAGCGAAGATGATGAAGCTCATGCCCGTCATCATGCTGGTGTTTTGCTATAATTTTAGTTCTGCGCTATCTCTGTACTGGACCGTGCAAAATTTCCTCTCCATCGGACAGCTGATGTACAACTTGCGCCAGCCTATGCCTAAATTAGAAAAAGTGGCCAAGCCTGCTGACCTCGTTAAACGCGGTCGCTGGAAGGGCGGAATGTGGGGACGGCGATGAGCGCAGCACCATCCTCTCTCGGCGCTCGCGAACTTCTCGATAACATGCTCGGGCACCTCGGATTTGCCTTTACCCTTGAAGATGAAAAACGTGGAGACGATGCAGTCCTCCACGTTCGCATGCAAAATCCCGCTCGCCTCATCGGCCGAGACGGCGAGACCATCGATGACCTGCAGTTTCTTCTGAATCGGATGCTGGCCCGTGGAGACGAACCCGCCGCCCGCGTCATAGTCGATGTGGAGAATTATCGACGAGAACAGGAAGCGGAACTTCTCAGCCAGATTCGTGAGATGGTGGAACGAGTTCGCACCGCAGGGGAAACGATCGAACTTTCTCCGATGAACGCCTACGAACGTCGGATCATCCACCAAGCGTTTCGAGATGATCCCCAAGTGGAGACGGTTAGTCCGGAAGGCCCAGCCCGGCTCAAGCGGATCCGGGTTCGTCCGCGACGTCCGGCCCAAACCTGAGTCCATCCGCCCTTTCTTCTGAGGAGCCGAGTTTCGGCCCTCGTCTCTCCTTTCTCAATCAATTTTGCGCGGGTTTGTCTTGGACGCTGCTTCTCTTTCTCCTTACCGCCAGCGGACTTTATCTGGGCGGGGCACGGCAGGTTGTCGCAGGTCCCGCCTTTTTAGCTGGAGCAGGCCTCTGGCTTCTTCTTGGCCTGAGGGCAGTCGAAGGTCTGCGCTCAGGCAAAAGGGTGATGGGGCTCCTCGATCTGCCTATTTTCCTTTTCCTCGGCTATGCTGCTTGGGCTGTCCTCCGAGCTCCCTGCGAATACTTTGGCCGAGTCGAATGGCTCTGGGCCGCTGTCTACGGAGCAGTTTTTCTTACCGCTCGGCATCAACTTCCTGGGCGGCTGATGATCCCTTGGCTCCTGGCCTGGTTTCTCATCGTGGCCCTGATCACTACTGGCTTTGGATTTCTCCACTTTCGCGTCGAAGTCTATCCGATTGGACCTGTCCCATGGCTGGATTGGCCCGTGCAGATGAGGCCAAATTATGATGAGCGCATGTCGGGCACCTTTGGTTGTCCGAATCATTTTGGTAATTATCTGGTTCAAGCCAGCCTCGCCGCACTGACCCTTGTTATCTGGCCCGATCTCGCTTGGCCGTTACGCGTCTTTGCGGGGTGGGCCGCCGCCGCCTTCGCGGGCGGAGTCTTTTTCTCCATTTCACGAGGGAGCTGGATCGCTTGGATCTCGGGGCATGGCGTCTGGCTTCTGCGCTGGCTTCGACGCGGCCCGCTCAACTGGCTGGGAAGGGGACTGGCAGTTCTTTTTGCCGTCGCCTTGGTGGGAGGAGGATTCTTGGCCGCCCGAGGCGATGCCGCTGTCGCCAAACGATGGCAGGAAATATTTGGCAAAGGAGTCGGCTGGGAGCGAATTCTCAACGGGCAAGGGGATTTTCGTTTCGAGTTAGCCAAGGATGGTCTCGCTATCTGGCAGCAAGCGCCCTGGTTCGGTCACGGTCCCGCAAGTTTTGATCTACAACACCTACGGGTCGCCACCTGGGCCCGCGGATCTAGAGCCTTTTTTACTCACAACGACTACGTCAATACTCTTTGCGATTATGGAGCGGTCGGGGCTTCTCTCGTCGCCCTCTTTTGGATTTTCCTGGCGGTTTTTCTTTGGCGTCGGACTCGGACGCGAGGGAAGGAGTCCAAAGCAGATGTCTGTACAGGATTGGGTTGGGCGCTGATGGCGGCCATGCTCGCCCACGCTTTTGTTGATTTTAATTATCATATTCCCGCCCCCGCTATCTCCTGCTTTTTTCTGCTCGGCCTCGCCACCACCGTCTCTTGGCCCGAACGACGGGAATCATGGGCGCGGTGGGTCAATCCTCTCCTGCTTGTTTTTTCTCTGAGCATCGGTGGTCTCACTGCTTGGCAGGGATGGCAGACTTGGGCGGGCTGGCGATCTCTTCCTGAAAAGCCCGAAGAAGCGGCCAAGCTATCGGATTCTGAATTAGAGTCATCTGCCCAGAAAGCAGAGCGTTGGGATCCCCGCTCCCCCAACCTCGCCAGTATCCTAGGCGACGCCTATCGGCTGAAACTGCTGAAAGTCTATTTTGCGCCTCTCTCTGGATCTCCTTCCGCCCGTGCCTTTAGGAAAAAAGACGAAACGCGTCTCGCAGAGGAAGCCCTCCGATGGTACCGCGCGGCCGCACAACGGAGTCCCCAGGATGATACCTTCGGCGTGCGCCAAGCCAGTATCCTTGATCTCCAAGGAAAATACGCTGAGGCGGAGGTTCTCTATCGGCAAGGCCTCCAGCAACGTCCACACGCCACTTTTTTTCATCTCAGTTATGGAAATCATCTTTGGCGAAAAGGTGATTTGCTGGGAGCAAAGGTGGAGCTGGAGAAGGCGGTTTCGCTGGGGTATGAGGAAACCCGCCCAGGCGAGGAAAAGTATTCAGGAACGGAGGCTCGAGAAATGCTTGCGCAACTGAAAGAGCAGATTGCGAAAGGGCCGGCGATTCGGCAGGGTAAGAGGTTCAACCCAAAAGAGGATTAAAAATTATGTCGAACTCTGAGATCACCTTAATACTAGTCAAACCCGATGCCGTGGCCGAAGGCCTGACGGGGGAAGTTTTGCGCCGCTTAGAGAAGGAGGGTTTAAAAATCCTGAACTGTCGGATGCTTCGCCTCGATGCTGCCCTGCTCAAGGAGCACTACGCTCATCTGGCACAACTGCCTTTTTTCCCAGAGATCGAGAAGTTTATGTCGTCGGGTCCCGTCGTGGCGGTTGCTCTCCAGGGAAGCAATGCCATCGAAAGGGTAAGGGAACTGCTCGGGCCGACAGACAGCACTAAGGCCCCCAAAGGCACCATCCGGGGAGATCTGGGAAAAGATAAGATGCATAATGTTCTGCACGCATCCGACTCCCACGAAACGGCGAAAGCCGAGCTCATCCGGTTCTTCGGCAAGGCCGATCCGCGCCTTTAAGCCTGCCTTTCAACCTCCTAAGCTAACTACTTTAGGGAGGGTTTGCCTCACCCGTGACCACATCTTAATCGATAAAAGCCTCTTAAGCTGCCTTTAAAGTAATGCCTATTATATATTTACGCAAAAAACGCAGGCTTTGGCGGCCTGCGTTTCTTGACGAACACCTAGAGAGATACTCGTAACGTAAGCCATTCAGACAGGTATGTGTGAAAAACGTTCAAAATATTTGTTGACGGGTCTGGCAGGTCTGATACGTTTAACCAGTTCAAGAGGTGCTTTGGCAACAATCACGGTGCCTCGAGAACACAACTAAACAACAAACAAACCTAAGGAGATAGTAAATAAAATGATCAAGAATATTACAGCCCTTCTTGGCGTGCTTGCGGCCGTGGCCAGCTTGTCCCTCGCGGACAGCGCCCCGGAAGCATCCGCTCAAGATACTAAAAAGATGGTTCAGAAT
>CAMCDO010000089.1 GCA_945873585.1 Verrucomicrobia subdivision 6 bacterium
GTTTCCTCGATGGTAGTTACTTCAAATCCTTCCATAGCAGCTTGGAGGGCATTGATAGGATCGATCTCGGTGATGATGACTCGGGCGCCTTGACCGCGGAGGGACTGGGCGGAGCCTTTGCCTACGTCGCCATAGCCGCAGACGACGGCAACTTTGCCTGAGATCATAACGTCGAGGGCGCGGTTGAGTCCGTCGACGAGGGAGTGACGGCAACCGTAAAGGTTATCGAATTTTGATTTGGTGACCGAATCGTTGACGTTGAAAGCGGGGACAAGCAGTTTGCCTATCTCTTGGAGTTTATAGAGGCGATGGACTCCGGTGGTGGTTTCCTCGGCTACGCCTTTCCACTCTTTGACCATTTCGTGAAAAATGGTGGGAGATTCGGCGTGAACTTTTTTAAGAAGATTTTTAATGACCTTTTCTTCTTCGCTCGAGCTGGAGGTGTTGACCCAGCCGTCGCCGTTTTCGAGTTCATAGCCTTTGTGGAGGAAGAGAGTTACGTCGCCCCCGTCATCGATGACGAGTTGTGGGCCTTTGCCTTCGGCGTTGACGATGGCCTTCCAGGTGCAGTCCCAGTACTCCTCAAGGGTTTCGCCCTTCCAAGCGAAGACGGGAACGCCAGTGGCGGCGATGGCTGCAGCGGCCTGATCTTGGGTGGAGAAAATATTGCAACTGGCCCAGCGGACATCGGCTCCAAGTGCGACAAAGGTCTCGATGAGCACAGCGGTCTGGATGGTCATGTGGAGGGAACCGGTCACACGAACGCCTGAGAGGGGCTTGGTTTTGGCGTACTGGTGGCGAATGGACATCAATCCTGGCATTTCCTTTTCGGCGATGACGATCTCTTTACGACCGAACTCGGCGAGGGAGATATCCTTGACCAGATAATCTTTGGTCAATTTGGTGGGGCGAGGGGTGGTGGTTTTCGGGGTAAGGGTGGCGGTGCTCATATGTTTATCTCCTAGTGTTCTGGGGTTATTTCAATCCAGCGTGCCGACGGAGTTGGCGGACACAGTCCGTATTCTCCCACGGGGCATAGGCTGGATTGCCCCGATGGCCGAAGTGGCCGTAGTTGGTTGTTTTCGAGTAGATAGGGCGACGGAGGCGGAGGTGGCGAATGATCTCGGCGGGACGAAAATCAAAGGTTTGGTGTACGGCTTTCTCGATTCGTTCGAAGCGGACTTTTTCGGTATTGAAGGTGTCGAGGCAGACGGAGACGGGGTGAGGATGCCCGATGGCGTAGGCGAACTGGATTTCTACGCGATCGGCGAGGCCGGCGGCGACAATGTTCTTGGCGACATAGCGACCCATATAGGCTGCGCTTCGGTCGACTTTGGTGGGGTCTTTGCCACTGAAGGCGCCACCCCCGTGGCGCCCCGCCCCGCCGTAGGTATCAACGATGATTTTGCGACCGGTGAGACCACTATCGCCCTCGGGTCCGCCGACGACGAAGCGACCGGTAGGATTAACGAGAAATTCTGTGCGTCGATCGAGCATCTTTTTTGGGAGCACTTTACGGATGAGTTTTTCGATAATGAACTTCTCGATCTGGCGATGAGAGATGTCCTCACTGTGTTGGGTTGAAACCACGACGGCAGTGATGCGGACGGGTTTGTTCTGACGATACTCAACGGAGACTTGGGTTTTGGCGTCGGGGCGGAGCCAAGGGACTTTGCCAGACTTGCGGATGCGGCTGAGTTCGCGTCCGAGGTGGTGAGAGAACATGACGGGGGCGGGCATGAGTTCAGGGGTTTCGCGGCAGGCGAAGCCGAACATGAGACCTTGATCGCCCGCCCCTTGCTCGGAGGATTTCTTTCCAGAAGCGCGGCGGGCATCGACGCCTTGGGCGATATCGGGGCTTTGGCCGGTGAGGGCGTTCATAATGTGGACGCGGTCGGCGTGGAAGACGTCTTCGGGATGAGTATAACCGATGGAGCGGATGGTGGAGCGAACGAGCTTATCGTAATCCAATTTCGCGCGGGTGGTGATTTCTCCTGCGATGACGACGAGATTGGACTTAACCAGGGTTTCGCAGGCGACGCGGCTGTGAGGGTCTTGGGCGAGGCAGGCATCGAGGACTGCATCGGAGATGCCGTCGCAGACCTTATCGGGATGGCCTTCGCCGACCGACTCAGAAGAAAAGATAAAGTTCCCTTTCACGAGAGTGGATTATGGCATTAGTTGGCGGTTATGCAAGAATAAATATTGATATATCATGATAAGATGATGAATCTATTAGGAGGATGACTCACCAGGTAAGACTTCTCGGGGCGTTAGCGGATCCAACCCGTTTGCGAATACTTTCTGCTTTGCGGGAGAATGAGCTTTCGGTGGCGGAGTTACAGGAGGTGCTGGGAGTAGGGCAGTCGCGGATATCGAATCATTTGGCGCAATTAAAATCGGTGGGACTTTTGCGAGATCGGCGTGAGGGGCAGAAGGCGTACTACCGGCGGGCGGATTTGAGCGGGGGTGCGAGTCGCGAGGTGTGGTCTTTGGCGGAGGGTGCGGCGAATGAGCTGAGCACGCAAGCGAGGGACAGTGATTCTTTGCGGCGGGTGCTGGGTCAGCGTCAGGAGAAATCGAAGAGGTACTTTGATGCGGTGGCGGGCCGGTTGGGCAAGAAGTACTGTCCTGGGCGATCGTGGGAGGCGGTGGGTCGGTTACTTTTGGCGATGGCGCCGAGGCAGGTTTATGCCGATTTGGGTGCGGGGGAGGGTTTGATTTCGCAGCTTTTGGCGGCGCGTGCGAAGAAGGTGATTGCCTTAGATTCCTCGCCGAAAATGGTGGAGGTGGGAAGGGAGTTAGCCAAGCGCAGTGGATTGAAAAACTTAGAGTATCGACAAGGAGATTTGGAGGAGCCGCCGATTCGGCCGGGGTCGGTGGACGTGGCAATTTTAAGTCAGGCTTTACACCATGCGGTGCATCCGCCGCGGGCGCTGGAGGCGGCATGGAAAATATTGCGACCGGGGGGAACGATTTTGATTTTAGATTTGGTTGAGCACAGTTTTGAAGCGGCTCGCGAGATGTATGCGGATGTGTGGTTAGGTTTTGCTCCAACGGAATTGGCGAGAATGTTGCGAGAGGTGGGTTTTGAGGGAATTTCGGTTGAGATTGTGGCGAAGGAGAAGGAGGGGCCTGGATTTCAAACTCTTTTGGCGGTGGGGATAAAGTCTTCTTAGTGGGGGAGAAGGCTTGGAAAGTGGCGGTGGGTAGGGCAAGATTTTCGGCGGTACGCGCCCGTGGCGAAACTGGCAGACGCGCTAGATTCAGGTTCTAGTGGGGAAACCCTTGGAGGTTCAAATCCTCTCGGGCGCAACGAAAGAAGCGAGAGAGAATCTATCAGCCGGAGGCGATAATGGACTAGGCCAAGGGTGGGTGTGAAGGGGGCCAAATCCTCTCGGGCGCACCGCAGCTATGATATTCCCAAGAATGTGAGAAGGTCGTTTTCGGGATGAGTGAAAGCGGTTTACGGGGTAGGCCTGTATTTGTCCTACGGGGTGAGTTAGGGTTTTGGCTACAAATATGGGATTTCGTTTTTATCGTGGAATCACTCTTTTGCCTGGGTTGCGCCTGAACTTTTCCAAGAGGGGTCCGTCGCTATCGGTGGGGCGCCGAGGTTTATCACTTAATCTCTCTCCCTCCGGAGTTCGGACCACGGTGGGGATTCCGGGAAGTGGGATCTCCTATCGTAGTCCCACATTAAAATGGGATTCGTTGGGTCAAGTCGCTCGTGGTGAGTCGGTCACCTCCGTTCCTGCTGCGACATCCAATCGCCGATCGGCTTCGCGGGCAGCCACAGAAAAAGCCGTTCGGATCCAGTCTGACCCTGCCCGCTACCCCCAAAGCGATGAGGAGTGCCAACGGTACCTTAACGAAAAACCAGAAAACTGGGAGTGGCTCTTGGTCCTGCGACTGATGACACTGCGTTTCGCGGTTCTAAAGGAGGATTGGGAAGACGTAACTTGGGGAAGAGAATCTCCCCGCCTTCCGGTTGGTGTACGTCAAATCCGTAGCTGGTATTTTGCGCGACTGCAGGATTTACGCGATCGGAGCGCCCGCCTCAAAAATCTCTACGGCAATCAGGAGGAGATTGATCGGGTATTCGGCCCCGCGGGTCTAGCGGGAGATCCTGCGGCGATCATCTCTTGGGTGGATGCGGTGTCTGGGGAGTTGGCGGCGTGCGTCGATTGGGAAAGGGAAGTGCAGACCCTGCGCTGGTATGCGGAGGGAGTGGAACTGCATCAGGCAATGAATGGATTGACCTTGGCTATTGTTCGACCCTTTTACGGAATCTGTGCCAGCTTAGATCGGCAGATGCAGGTGGTAGAGAGGACAAAATCGTTAGATTTAAGGGTGGTCCTTGAAGAGGCCAATTTTGAAGCGGTGGGGCAAGCATTTTCAAAAATAAGTTCCGACCGTTGGACCCCGCTAGGGGATAGCGGAAAGCCAGTGATTGCGATAGGTGGACCTGGAGGATCGGAGCCTCCCCGAATTGATCGTGGCGAAGGAGAAGGTGGTGGTGGAGGAGGGGAGGATGGGGAGGGTGGAGAAAGGTTTTTTTTTGATGATGGGCAGGTGATGGTGACGGCTTCCTTGGTCACGATTGGGCCACCATGGAACAAGGCTTTTGCGATATCGGAGATACGTTCGGTGAACTACGGACCGAACAAGGCCAGCTCGATTTTTCGTGGTCCACTGCTGCTCTTGGGATGGCTGTTTCTTGGGCTGGGAGTGACCGCTGGGCTAGGGGGATCTTGGGTGGGAGCTAGCTTTTGTCTGCTGATGGGATGTGGTCTGGTCTTTCCGAATATGAAGAAAGGGGTTCCCTATAGTGTGAACATTTGTACGGGGGGCTTTTTTGAAACTGAATATCTGAGTACAGAAAACCTGACTTGGGCGCAGTCGGTTGCGCAGGCGATCCAAGCCGCCATCTCGTTCAAGCACACTCCAAGGAGCTCCGAGGGCGGAGATGGTTTTATCTTTCCGAGTCAGGATAGGTTGAAGAATTAGGGATTGAATTAATTCCCTCTCACCTGCCTCGGCTTTTGCTGTTTCAGCTCCGAGGATTGGGTCTCGGGCGCTTGCGCACCTGACACTATCTTAGTGAGTGGTTAAGATTTGGCTTCGCGCCACCAGGCAAGGAAGGCGAGGACGGCCCAAAGGGATCGGCGATGGTCGGCTTGACCCGAAAGATGTTCGTGGGTCATTCGTTGTACCGATAGGGGATCCATCACGCCGGTGGAAGCCACTAGGGAAGTATCGGTGAGATCTTGTGCCCAGCTTTTGAGATCCTGCTGGAGCCAAGAGGCGACGGGCATGGCGAAGCCGGCTTTCTTGCGGCGAAGAATTGATTCAGGGAGATCGTTTTTGAGGGCTTCCCGCAAAATGAGTTTGGTTTGGCGGCCGCGCATTTTGTAGTCGGTACGCAAACCGAAGGCGTGAGTAACGAGATCGGGGTCGAGAAAGGGAACTCGCACCTCGAGGGAGTGGGCCATGCTGGCTCGATCTACTTTCATGAGGACGCACTCTTGCAGATAGAGTTTGGTGCAAAGATAAAAGATGCGTTCGAGCCCACCGGAGAGACCACTGCGACGAACGAGTCGGGTGACATCTTCAAAGGGGTTATGTCGTTGGAGTTCGTTGCGGATATCTGGGGATAGTAGATCATTACGCTCGGTATTGCCGCATGCGCCCATCCAAAGGAGGAAGCGGATTTCGGGAGGCAGGCCGAGTCCTTTAAG
>CAMCDO010000090.1 GCA_945873585.1 Verrucomicrobia subdivision 6 bacterium
GGATCGACCGATCCCTACGTCGCCCAACTCAAGGGCGCCATTAAAACGATCTCCCCTTCCGCTGAAATCATGGACCTATCTCACGAGAACGCTGCCTTCGATATCCCCACCGCCTCCTACCTTCTCGCCAAATCAACCCACACTCTTCCCTCAGGCACCATCATCATCGCCGTAGTCGATCCAGGCGTCGGCTCCAATCGAGCCGCCCTCGCCATCCGCACCCAAGCAGGCCGCATCTATCTCGCCCCCGATAATGGACTCCTCACCGAAGTCCTCGCCCGCGAAGGCGTCTCCGAAGCCCGTACTCTCGATCCCGTAAAACTCCGCCTCGCCTCCATCCCCTCCGCTACCTTCCATGCCCGAGATATTTTTGGACCCACTGCCGCCCGCCTCGTCGACTCCAACTCCCTCGACTCCTGCGGGCCCAAAGCCGAAAAGATTCTCCGCATCCCTCGCAACACCGCAACCGTCATGGCAAATCAGGCCAAGGGACAAATCCTCTACGTGGATCACTATGGAAACATTCTCACAAACATTCCCGGGTCCGAGTTGGGTAAACTAAAAGTCGGTCAACTTCTCAGCGTCACCATCAAAGGCAAATCCGTCTCCCTCCCCTTCCTCCGCACCTACGCCGAAGCCCCCGCCAATCGCCCCTTCGCCCTGATCAATAGCGATGGGGAGTTCGAGATCGCCATCAATCAAGGACATGCCGCCCGTGAACTTGGCGTCAAAGTCGGCGATCCCGTTGTCCTGAAACTCTAACCGCCCGCCTCAGCCCCGCTTATTCCAGTCGAACACCCCTTTTTTGTAAGCGTAGAGGTGCCCTACCTCCACCAGTAGGACAAACGCCAGCATTAGCCCAAAAACCTGCCAACCCATTCCCGCTTCTTTGAATCCCATTAAACTTACCGCCCACGGGTACATAAAAATCACCTCGATATCAAAAAGAATAAAAATCATCGCCACCAAATAAAACTTCACCGAGAAACGCGCCGAGGGCGACCCCACCGGATCTTTCCCACACTCATAGGCCATATCCTTTCCCTTATTCCTTCTCCCCACTTTCCCCATGACAATTCCCAGCCCAATTCCACCTAAGGCAATGGCTAGGGCCATTCCCAAGGAAAAAAGCACAGGAATAAATTCACGGATCACCCCTCTGTCCTAACCAACCCACCGTCCAAGCGCAAGACCTCCTCCGACTTGGCCACGAGGAGTACTGCGTGCATTCTGTCTTATGCCTTTGGCCCTCCCCCTTCTCGCCTCGTTTCTTTACGCGCTCGGTTCTTGGTCGCTCAAACTCGGCCTTCGTCGTGGCGCCCATCTTTCCATCGTCACCGCCCTCTCCAATCTCTCCATGGCAGGCTGGTCCGCCCCGCTCATCCTTTTCTTTCCAGGCCAACCCCACCCCCAGGGATTTTTGGGCGCTGCCCTGGCAGGAACCGCCCTTTTTGTCGGTCGCCTCTGCGCTCTTCGCGCCCTCGCCCAAGGCGATCTCTCTCACGCCACCCCCCTCCTCGGAATCAAAACTATTTTCGTCGCCCTCCTCACCTTTCTTTTTCTCGACGAGCCCCTCAGCCTAGGCCTGCTTGCCGCCGCTCTCCTCACCGCCCTCGCCATCACCCTCCTTTCCTTTTCCCCTCAGTTCAATCGAAGATCGTGGTGGCCGAATAAATCTCAATGGATCACCACCGCTTGGGCCATCCTTGCCGCCTTCTTTTTTGCTCTCACCGATATCACCGTTCAGAAATACGCCCGCCTCCTCGGCGTCGGCTGGTTTCAACCCCTTATGTTTGCCACCCTCGCCCTCCTCACCCCTCTGCTCTTCCTCCCTGCTTGGCACCACCGAACCACATTGTCCGCCGCCCTCCCGCAATCCTCCCGCGTGGGTGCCCTCGCAGGTTCGGCCATAATCGGATTTCAAACCTCCTTAGTCATCCTGGTCATCGGCATCTTTGGCCACGCCACCGCGACCAACGTCGTTTACGCCGCCCGTGGCCTCTGGGCCGTTCTACTTGAGGGAGCTGCAGGAGGTGGCGCCGCCTATCACGACAAACGCCTCCTCGCCGTTCGCCTCACGGGAGCCGCCCTTCTTCTTGCCGCCGTCGCCCTCGCCGTCGGCTCTCTCTAAAATTCCGAACTCTGACCTCTGACCTCAAGGTTTATACTCGACCCATCTGTAGCATCACTAATCCGACAACCGTAAAAATTAGACCTCCAAGCTGTATCCCCGTCACTGGCGCCTTCAACCACCACCAAGCCACCAACTGCAGAAGCACAAAACCCACCCCCAAAGTAAAGGCGTAGACCAACTGCGGACTCTGCTCCCGTAGGGCATAGGTAATTAAAATCGGACAGCCAAACCCCGCTACATTCCCCGCGAGAAACCAGAGCCACCACTCCATCCCGCTTTTCGAAGCCGTAACTTTAAAAAGAAGGTTCGAGCCCGCCATCGATACCGCATAGCCCAAAACCAGTAGGGCGAATTTCATTCCGCGAACCTACTCCAGTTAGGCCAGCACCGAACCACCCCCACAATCACTCCCATCCCGATGCCCCGGTTGGCAGTGCATTGCATATTCTGCTCCACCCATTCGGTCACACCACGCGACAAACGCTTTGCGCTCCCCCTCATCCATCGGAGCTTTGGTCGAGGCCACCGCCGCCTCCTCCACATACTCAAACTTATCCACCCCGATCAGGTGGGTGCATACCTCAGGATAACTTAACGCATATCGCATCACCTTTTCCGCCGTCATCAACCCCCTCTCGTTCGCCCGCTTGCTCCCTCCGAACCCCTTCATCCCAATCACCGCTATCTTCCTCTTCGCTAAATCAGGAATCACTACAGTTTCAAATTTTCGCGAATCCAATGTCCCTAAAGCAGAGACCGGTTGCAAAGTGGCATCAAACGGATATCCCCCCTCCAAAATTTTCAAGTGCATCGCAGGATCCGTGTGCCCCGTGAATCCAAGATAGCGCACCTTCCCCTGCTTCTTGGCTAAATCAAAAGCCTCTGCTGTCCCGCCTGGACCATAAAACTTGGCCACCTCGTCCGCCCCCTTCAACTCATGCAACATCCATAAATCAATCCGATCCGTTTGCAATCGTTCCAACGACTCCTCCAGCATCTTCATCGCCCCCTCCTTCCCTCCCTCCGGCAGTGGCTTTTGATGCGAACAACACTTCGTCATGACAAAAGCCTTGTCTCGGATTCCCTTCAGCGCTTTCCCCATCCGCACCTGCGCTTCTCCCTTGTGATAACACCAAGCGTTATCAAAAAACCGAATCCCCCGATCCACCGCCGTATGGGCAATTCTCGTGGCCTCCTCGTCCGAGCCCGATAAATAAAGAGTGTGCCCCCCCAACCCCACCACGCTCACCTGCTCCTCGTGCCGCCCAAATTTGCGCGTCGGAATCGCCTCCACCCCGCCCGCCCAACCCTTGGCCAGACCCAACCCAGGAATTAGCCCTAAAAAACCTCGCCGTGTAATCATAGGTTAATTCTGCTCATTCATTGACCCTTCGCAAGGCAGGAAAAACTCTCCGCCCCCCCCACTGGTAATTGGATCTTTTGTGAGAAACTTGAATAAAAGAGTTTCCAAATCTCTCCCAGAACCCAACCTACGGAATCGGCTCCACCGAGCCACTAACCCAAAAGGAGACCCCACTATGTCATTCAGCAGCGCGAGCAAAAGAAACGGTAAAACTTATTTCCTCCACAGCCGCCAGCAGACTCTTAAAGGCGGCGCCGTCGTCACCCTCTACTACTTCGCCTCTCTGGCGGGTGCAGGTGCCATGGAAGCCCTCCCCCAAGGTTACGAGGTAACTGAAAACGAACGTACTGGCCTACCCTTACTCAAAAAGATTAAGCCCCCAACCGCTTAATCCTCACGCCTATCTCCCCTCTGACCCCGGCAATTCTGGGGTCAGGGGCAATCTCCACCCTTCGAAGCTCCTCCGCGAAGCGGTTTAGGAGCGTAGTAGGGTTCGCGGCCTTTGCGTGCGTATGACCGCCTGCGTTGAGTTCTGTGTACCCAATCACCCAGCTAGGCGACCTCGGAGATGTCGCCCCTACCTAAGTTTCCTAGTTCAAAGCCACCTTCACACTTTCCTACATTCTCACATCTGAAATCCCTCCGCGCTCCGCGTCTGCGCCCCGACCTGCGTCGGGGCTTTGCGGTCTTTACGTGAGCAATCCTAATCCCGTAATCGTGGCGTTCTCGCCGCCTCCACTCCCCTCAAACACCCTCCCTTTTCTAATTTTTCTGGCCTAAACTAACGGCATGCGTCGTCGGCTACCCCTGCTTGCTCTCCTCCTCACCACCTCCCTCATCCACGCCCAATCAGAGGTCGGCCTCATCATCAATGCCCTCCTTCAAGGCCTCCAAGCCGCCGACGCCATCCGCCAATCGGTTGATCGTGCCAACCAGTTCCCCACTCCGCCCAATCAACCCCTTGGCGATCCCATCTGGAATTATGACGAGGCCTCTCTCGTCCCCTCCCACGTCCTGCGCGACGGACCCTACCGTAATCTCCAAGGCGAAATGGTCCTCAGCGCCCGTCAGTCGAAACCCCATACCATTGAACTTCTTTTCTATCGATCCAATGGCTCTCTCTCCCGTCGGGAGTTTTGCCAATCCGATCGCCGCGACGGCCACCGCGTCGACCTCGACGATAAAGGTCACAAAACCTCCGAGGGTCCCATCCGCTCTGGCCTTCCCGAAGGAGACTGGCAGTTCTACTCAACCGACGGATCTCTCCAAGCTGAAACCCGTATGACCGCAGGCCAAATGACAGGCCCCCAAACTCTCTTCGGTGGCGACGGAAAAACCCGCGCCTCCAACACTCTCCTCAAGGGAAAACGCGAGGGCCCCTCCACTCTTTTCCACCCCGATGGCTCGGTTTCCGACAATCTTTTCTACTCCGCCGATAAACTCAACGGTCCCGCCACCGGCTGGTGGTCCTCTGGTCAACCGCGCTACTCCGCCACCTGGAAAAATGGTCAACTCGATGGACCCAGCTTCGAAAACTTCCCCTCGGGCCAAAAAAAATCAGAAACTCTCTATGTTCTCGGAAAAAAGGAGGGCCCTTCCCGCGAATGGAATAACCAAGAATCTCTTATTATCGAGGAGAATTATCAAAACAATCTCCGCCAAGGTCCCTCCTTCACCTACTCCCCTTCTGGGGTCAAACTCTCCGAAACCCTCTACGAAAAAGGCAAAAAAAACGGCTGGGCAGGCATCTGGTCCCCACAAGGAAACAAAATTTCCGAAGGGGATTGGCGCAACGATCAGCTCGAGGGACCCCTCCGGGAATACTACCCGGACGGAAAACTTCGCGCCTCCGCCACCTATCTCCACGGCAAAAAAGAGGGGCCCTATCAAACTTTTGCCCCCAACGGAACTCTCACCACCTCCGCCGAATTCAAAGCCGACATACTCGTCGGCCCCATCACTCTCTACTATCCCCAAGGCCAGCCCTT
>CAMCDO010000091.1 GCA_945873585.1 Verrucomicrobia subdivision 6 bacterium
CTCCTCCAACGCCGCTCCGCCCACAAAGATCGCGAACCTGGTCGCTGGACCTCTAGTGTCAGTGGTCATGTTAATGCAGGGGAAACCTACGACACCGCTATGCACCGCGAAATCCCCGAAGAGATTGGCATCCCCACCTCCTCCTGCCTATCCCTCACCCGCCTTCACTACATCCCCGCCTGCTCCGAAACCGATCAGGAGTTTGTCTGGCTTTACCGCGCCATCCACTCAGGCCCCTTTATTCCCGACCCCCAAGAAGTGGCTGGCCTCACCTTTTTCTCCCCACAAGAAATCGATCAGCTCATTATCCTCCAACCCCAAGACTTCTCCACCTGCCTCCTTTTCCTTTGGCAAAAACACCACCCATGAAAACTCCTTTAACCGGTAAGTCCGCCGTCGTCATCGGCGCAGGTCTCGGCGGGCTCGCTACCGCCCTTCGCCTGCAACAAGCTGGTGCCCGCGTCACTCTTCTTGAAAAGAACCCCACCGTCGGAGGCAAGATCGCCGAACGACGCTCCCATGGATTCCGCTGGGACCTCGGCCCTTCCCTTTTCACCATGCCCCACATTCTTGATCGCCTCTTCACCGATCTCGGAGAAGACCGTGCCAATTTCCTTACCCTCCAACCCCTTTCCCCCACCTGCCGCTACCGTTGGGCCGACGGTTATCAGTTTGACGAAAACGAATTTTTTTGGTCCCGACCCGACTCCGCCCGTCTCCTCCGCCACGCCCAAGGCCTCTATCAACTCTCCGCCACCGCCTTTCTCGAAAGCGATCCCTCTGAAATCTTTCGAAAGATCTTTAACCCCGCCCTCCTGCCCCTCCTTCGTTTCCTGCCTGGGATGAGCCCTTTCCAATCTCTCGCTACCGCCTCCCGCCGATTCTACCGCGATCCCCACCTTCAACAGTTTCTTCAACGCTTCGCCACCTACAACGGAAGCGACCCCGAACTCACTCCCGCCACCTTCGCCGTCATCCCCTACGTCCAAGCCAAATACGGCGGATGGTTCATCCAAGGAGGAATCCGTACCCTTGCCGATTCCCTCCTCGCCTTAGCCACCAAGCGCGGTATCGAAATCCAAACATCTGCCGAAGCTCAATCCATCGACTCCGCCGGCGTCACCCTCACCTCAGGGAAGCGAATCCTCGCTGATCTTATCTTTCACAATGGGGATGTCCTCGCTGCCTATCAAAAACTCATCCGCCATCCCCGTGCCCCCCAGACCGCCGCCCAGATGAGTCGCCCCACCCGCTCTATCTCCGGATTTGTCGTCCTCCTCGGCGTCAAAGGCAAGGATCCCTCTCTCGCTCACCACAACATCTTCTTTTCTGATAACTACCCTCTCGAATTCAAACAACTCTTCCGCGAAAAACGTCCTGCCGAAAATCCTACCATCTACCTTTGCCTTAGCGCCCGCTCCCAACCCTCCGATGCCCCCGCCGATCACGACAACTATTTCCTCCTCGTCAATGCGCCTTCTAACACCACCTCCATTGATTGGACCCAAGAGGGCCCCGGCTACGCCGACCGCATTGTCCAGATTCTCGAGAACAAATTCCTCCCCAACCTTAAGTCCAAGATCGTTCACCAAGAGTTTCTCTCCCCTGCTGATTTCCAATCTCGCGATGGCGCCGTAGGTGGCGCGCTCTACGGCTGGGCCTCGCACGGCCCACTCCAATCCTTTCTTCGTCCGCCTATCCGCTCTCCCCTTCTGCCCAATCTCTATTTCGTCGGCGGCACCACCCACCCAGGAGGCGGCCTCCCCCTCGTTCTTCTCTCTGCAGAAATCGCCGTCCGTCTAGCGCTTAAAAAATATTCGTAGATGAATCCCTTATTTTTCCTGCACCGGCAAATGAACCTCCGCCCTCTTTAAAAACCAGATCGTGAAGGGACTATTCCAGTAGACCGCATAGGTCTCCCCCACCGCCTGATACTTCGGCTGACTTTTCAGCCATTCCCGTAACTGTTGCGCATGCTTCTCAAAACTCTCTTTCGAGTACCCGCCTCGAATTCCAATCGATGCCACCACCCTCTCCCCTACTGCCTTCCTCGTAACTCCATCCACCATTTGTAAATCACTGCGCTTGGCTGATTCTTGATCGAGATAAAAAATCATCGTGCCAGGCCTGATTCTCGCTTCTACGGGGGTCGTCATCGGAACCTTGCTCTGCTGGATTGTCTGAAACAGCCGACGGAAAAGCCCGTTGTTCTCCGAAAAGTAGTCCCCCGTGCTACGCGCTTGTAAAATGACTCCAGCGGGCAACGTCTTGATCTCGCATACTCCCGCCCCCGTCATCGGATACGCAGATTCAGTCGCCATCAACGAAGAACCTAACGCTGAAGCCACAAAAACCAGCACAAGTTTTTTCATTACACCCCATCCTCCGTATCCATGAAATCTCCTGGTGCAATCACCCTCCCGCTTATCGGCCAAGGCAACGGACCCTCCAAAGGTCGGTGCGCTTCCAACAATCCCGTCCCCTCCTCTTTCGCTCGCGCATAACTCAACCGCAACATCTCCATCTTCGCGTCGATATTATCAATGTGGTGTAAGAGAAAGGCTTCCGGCGTCTTCGGCGCCACCGGCGATCCAAACTCCTTCGTCCCATGGTGCGAAGCAATTAGATGCAACAGGTGATCCCTCACTTCCTCCGAGGGGGGTTGCAATGCCCCCCAACTCGCCCCCTCCGCCACTTCCCCCTCACGCCACAACGCGTTTGCCACCTCAATTCCTAGGGAAATATGACCCAGCAACTCCCCGCGACGACTCGGCACACTGGCAAATCCTTTCTCTCCTGTGTCGTTCTCCCAAAGCTTTCCTATGTCGTGAAAAATCACACCCGCACAGAGTAAATCATTGTCCACCTCCGCATAGAGCGGAGCCAACGCCTTTGCCACTCGCAACATCTGCGCCGTGTGATCCAATAATCCACCTCGCCTCGCATGATGATTCTTTCGTGCGGCCGCCGCTCTTCGCCACTTCTCCGGATACTTCTCCAACGCCCGATTGCAGATCCATCGTAAACGCGGATCTTCCATCCCTTCGACTACCGCCAAGATCTCCTGGCCGTACTTCTCCAGCTGAGCCCGCCTCTCTTCCCCCCCAAGAAAAAATTCCTCCTCCTCCGTAGCATTCAGCTTTCTTGCCGAAGGACTATCGACATTCGGCCCATAATCGCTTGGCCCAAACACCCCGGTCAGCTCCAAGCATGTCCGGACATCCGCAGAGCTAAAAAAAGTAAATGCGGGCGTCCCCGAAAAAAGATTCAGCCCCACCCGATCCGTCTCATCCGCGATCTCCACCCTCAAAAAGGGTTTTCCATTGCGAGCCGCCTGCTCACGCCGAGAAATAAGCTGCGCCCGTACCGCTCCTTTCACTGGAGCTGTCAGTTTAAGAAATTCCCGCAGGGTCATAGCCAGGACCCGGCACCAACCTTAGGAGGCGCTGTCCTCGCTCGGATCTCGACCATTCTTCACCACCAACCATACCAGCCCAGTGGCAACCGAAGCCGGCGCCGCCAACATAAAGAGCACGCTCCAACCGAAACCCAGTCCGGTGGAGTTTAACCCCTTCGAAACAATCTTCGTCCCGTTCGCACTATCCTCTTTTGTGAAGCTGTCTTTACACGTCGGACAGCCCAAGGCGCTAGTTGCGTTCAACAACCAGACCGCCAGAAAGAACGGAGCTAAGAGAAAAACTTTCATCTCGTAAGAATACAAGCGTACTCCCCCTCTCGCAAGTTCGTCTTCGACATGCCTCGACTTCCCTTCCCCCACTTTTTATCCTTCGAGAGTGGATATTTCCTTAGCCCAAAAAGTTATCGCCCAAATCGGTGAGGCGAAACACCCTGCAATTCTCGCACATCTTCGGCCAGACGGAGATGCCTTCGGCAGTATTCTCGGCCTAGCCCACACCCTCCGAGAACGGGGAGCCCAACCCCAAGTTTTTGTCGAGGGAGGCATCATCTCCATGTACCAGTTCCTCCCAGGGAGCGAGCTTGTCCAAGATCTCCCCGCTTCCCTCCCCGAAAATACCGACTGCTTCATCGCTCTCGATACCTCCACCAGAGAACGATTAGGCCAAAAGACCATCTCGTGGACCCGCCCCGTAGATATCGTCATCGACCATCACATCAGCAACCCAGGATATGGAAAACACAACCTCATCATCGCCGATATCCCCTCCACCACAGGAGTCCTCTTTGAACTTTTCCAGATCGCAAAGTGGAAAATCACCCCCGCAGCCGCCACCTGCCTCTTCACCGGCCTCACCACCGATACTGGCTCATTCCGCTACCGCGGAACTAGCGCTCAAACCCTTCATACCGCCGCAAAATTAGTCGAACTCGGAGCCGACCCATCCGAGATCGCAAAACAGTGCTATTTATCCATTACACACGAACGCCACGCCCTAAAACGCCTAGTTTCGAATACTTTAACATTAAAGGATAATAATAAGTCAGCTTTTCTTACGATTTCACCAGATTTTTACGCAAAAAGCGGCGCAAAAAGTGAGGACACCGAGGGAATTATTGAGGAAGTGGCTTCTATTCAAGGAGTTGAGGTTGGATCGCTTTTTGAATTCACCGGTGATGGCGGTTTACGGGTCTCCCTGCGGAGTAAGGGCAAGATAGATGTAAACGCTATCGCCTCCTCCTTTGGTGGAGGTGGCCATAAAGCCGCTGCTGGAATCCGCCTCTCCAAGGACGCGGAAAAAAATCGCCAGCTCGTCCTCGATGCCATCAGTAAAGCCATCTCCAACCTGCAATCTTAACTAACCGCCCGCCACCATCCCTATCCTTGCTATTCTGCCTAATTCTTCCCACTCTCAACCTCAATCTTTGGTTCCAATCCAATTTCTATGACCCCCCAACTCGACGGCCTCCTACTCGCCGATAAACCCCCCGGGAAAACATCCCACGATATCGTCGACTTCGTTCGGCGTCGCTTCAATCAACGCAAAGTAGGCCACTGCGGCACTCTCGATCCCATCGCCACTGGACTCCTCATGCTCGTCGTCGGTCGGGCCACCCGCGTGCAAGACCTCCTCATGAGCGAAGACAAAGAGTACGAAGGCACTCTCAAATTAGGAGAGTCCACTGATACCCAGGATGCCCAAGGCAAAATTCTCGAATCCAAACCTGTCCCCAACCTAGATCGCGCCTCTATCGAAGCTGCCTTCCAAAAGTTTACTGGCGAGTTCGAACAAATTCCCCCCATGGTTTCCGCTATCAAAAAAGACGGGGTTCCACTTTATAAACTCGCTCGCGAAGGCAAAACAGTCGAACGCCCCCCACGCCGGGTCCGCATCGACAAATGCGAAATCCTCGAAATCGCCATGCCCTGCGTCCGCTTCCGCATTCACTGCACCAAAGGATTCTATGTCCGCACCTATTGCCACGACCT
>CAMCDO010000092.1 GCA_945873585.1 Verrucomicrobia subdivision 6 bacterium
CCGTCTCTCAGCCCCCAGCTAAATAACGCTCCGCGTCGATCGCGGCCATGCACCCCATGCCCGCCGCGGTGATCGCTTGCCGATAAACCTTATCCGCACAATCTCCCGCTCCAAAAACTGCCTCCACGCTCGTCCGACTCCCGGGCCCCAACTTCAAATACCCAGCCTCATCCATCGCCAACCTCTTTTGAAAAATCTGCGTGTTCGGCACGTGCCCCACCGCGATAAAAACTCCCGTACACGCCACCGTTGAACTCTTCCCCGTCACTCCACTCTTCACCTTCACCCCCGTTACTCTCCCCTCCTTCATCCCTTCCACACTCTCCACCTCCGCATTCCAGATCGGCTCAATCTTGGGATTGCCCAAAGCCCGATCTGCCATGATCTTCGATGCCCGCAACTCCCCCCTCCGGTGCACCAGATAAACCTTCGAGGCAAATCTCGTCAAAAATGTCGCCTCCTCACACGCCGAATCTCCACCCCCCACCACCACCACAGGCTGATCCCTGAACATCGGCAAAGCTCCGTCACACGTCGCACAGTATGTCACCCCCTTCGTCTCCAACTCCTTTTCCCCAGGCACCCCCAAATGCCGATGCCCCGCGCCTGTCGCCACAATCAAAACCCGCGCCTCTATCTCCCTCTTCCCCGCCCGGATCTGATGTACCGGCCGACCCAACTTTACCTCATCCGCCAATACCCCAAACTCCACCTCCGCCCCAAATTTCTGCGCCTGCTCCATCATCTGCATCATCAATGTCGTCCCATCAATCCCCTGCGGAAACCCTGGAAAATTCTCCACCACCGAAGTCGTTGTCAGCAACCCACCCGTCTGCGCTCCCGTCAAAACCAAAGGCTTCAGATTCGCCCGCGCCAAATAAAGCGCCGCCGTCCAACCCGCACACCCACTCCCCAAAATAACTACATCATGCATTCCGTCTTGATACCTCTTCCCTCCCTCTGCGTCCAACATCCTTCCACCCTTTTTCACAATCCCCATCGCTTTTCTGTAAAAAAGTCTCCTTCTTCACCCCCTACCCGCTACCAATTCTTTATGACTTCCACCGATAAACTCGACGAAATCTTCCGCATGCAAGACCTCCTCAATAAAAAGATTGGGGTCGATCTCGCCAACCTCTCCCCCGAAGACAAAACCAAGTGGGCCCTCAACTACTCCCGCGCCATGACCCAAGAACTCGCCGAGCTCGTCGATAGCTTCCCTTGGAAATGGTGGGCCAAATATCAGAAACTCGACGAACAAAACGCCCGCGTTGAAGTCGTCGACCTCTTCCACTTCCTCGTCTCCCTCGCCCAAACTCTCGGCATGACCGCCGAGGATATCTACCAAGGCTATGTGAAGAAAAACGAAGTCAATCACGCCCGCCAAGAATCAGGTTACGCCGTCAAAGACCACGCCGACTCCAAACACATCTAACTCCTCTCTCCGTTTCGCGTCGGGGCTTCTCATCTTAAAACCACGAAACCTAGGGCGCGTCCGCGTGCCGCAACCGTGGGGTTCAAACCTCAAAACCTAGGTAGGGCGGTCTCTCCGAGAACGCCTGCGCTCAATTCTGTGCGCCCAATCGCCCAGCTAGGCGGCCTCGGAGATGCCGCCCCTACCTAAGCTTCCTACTTCAGAACCACATTCGCGCGAAAGCGCGCGTAAGCCCGTCCCGGGACTGCGGGACGTGAGCAATCTCTTCTCAATCAAAAATCCACGCGTAAGCGTGTCCCGCAACTGCGGGAAAACATCCAAAATCAAAAATTCCCACCTCCTACTTCCACAACGTCGCAATCTCATACCGTCGGTCTGACCACGTAGGATCATTCGTCACCGCCGTCATCTTTTCGCATCGGCACTGAGCGATCATTAACCGATCAAACGGATCCGCATGCACCCCAGGTAACTGATACACCTCCTCCGCATGTCTCCCCTCGATCGGTAGCAAAATAAATCCAGCCTTCTCCAAATCCCCACTCAACCTATCCCCAAAACCCGCCGGCGCCGCAACATGACCCAGGGATGCCTTCACCGCAATCTCCCAAATCGCCGCCGCACTCACATAAACCTGATTGCGAGAATCCTCCACCGCCCGGACCGCCTTCACCGCGATTTCCTCATCCTTGCGCAAAAACCAGATCAGCGCACTCGTGTCCAAAAGTAACTTCATCCACCACCCCCAAACGTCTCTAAAGCACCGTGAAACTTCTCCCGTACCGGCCCAAACTGATCCCGCATCATCCCCTGCTTCCGCCGAATCTCAGGCCCCTGACAAGGCCTCAACTCCGCCATCCTCTTCCCATTCCGCGTAATCACAAAACTCTCCCCCTCCGAAGCCGCCCTTAAAATCTCCGAAAACTTCGACTTCGCCTCATAAGAAGGGATCACTTTCATAAATCCATAACTATATTGACCAGTCTGACTGGTCAATCTAAAATTCGATAATTATGCTAGAATTACCTTTTTTTTAGACTATTATCTAATTCTGTGAGTAAACAAAAAGCGAAGTCATCTTCCAAGAAGGTCGCCCCAAGCAAGACCAAGTTGTCCGCCCCCACCATGGGCTGCGACCTCCTCGTCCAAGCCCTCGAACACGCCGGCGTCGATACCATCTTCGCCTACCCAGGTGGCGCTAGCATGATGCTCCACCAATCTCTCACTCGCTCGAAAAAGATCCGCACCATTCTCCCTCGCCACGAGCAGGGCGGCGCCTTCATGGCCGAAGGTTATGCCCGAGCCACTGGTAAAGTCGGCGTCGTCATGGCCACCTCAGGCCCAGGCGCCACCAATCTCGTCACCGGCATCGCCGATGCCTTCATGGACTCCGTGCCCATGGTCGCCATCACTGGCCAAGTCCCCACCACCGCCATCGGGCGTGGCGCTTTCCAGGAAACCGACGTCTTCGGCGTCACTCTCCCCATCGTTAAACACAGCTACCTCGTCATGAGCCCTGCTGATATCCCCCGCGTCGTTGCCGAAGCCTTTCACATCGCCTCCACCGGCCGCCCAGGTCCCGTCGTCATCGATATCCCTAAAGACGTCCAAAAAGCCACCGCCCAAGTCTCTTGGCCCGCCAAAATGGATATCCCTGGCTACCTTCCTCCACCCGCCCCACCAGAAACCACCCTCCACGAAATTCTCGCCCTTATCGAGAAAGCCGAACGCCCCATCCTCTATGTCGGCGGAGGCATCATCACTTCTGGCGCCGAAGCCGACCTCCTTAAATTCGCCCGCTCCACCGGAATTCCCGTCACCACCACCCTCATGGGCATCGGCTGCTTTCCCGAAAACGATCCGCAATCCCTCAAATGGCTCGGGATGCACGGCACCGTCTACGCCAACTATGCCGTCGATGAGTGTGATCTCCTCCTCGCCTTTGGCGTCCGCTTCGACGACCGCGTCACTGGTAAAGTTTCCGAATTCGCCAAGAAAGCCACCATCGTTCACGTCGATATCGATGCTTCCGAACTCAACAAAAACAAAGTCGTCCACCTCCCCGTCCTCGCGGATATCCGCCTCACCTTGCGCGACCTCAATAAACTTCTCTCCCAACGGTCTCATGCTCACCTCCCCAAACGCCTGACCAAATGGCGTGAAAAAATCGAGGTCTGGCGCAAAAAGTATCCTTTCTCCTACACCCCCGTCCCAGATCGCATCATGCCCCAACAGGTTATTGAGGAGCTCTGCCGCCTCACCGAAGGAGAGGCCATCATCACCACGGGCGTTGGTCAGCACCAGATGTGGGCAGGACAGTTCTACGACTTCCACCACCCCCGCAGCTTCCTCACTTCTGCAGGACTAGGCGCCATGGGCTACGGATACCCTGCCGCGCTTGGCGCCAAAGTCGCCTGCCCCCATCGCGAAGTCGTCGATATCGACGGCGACGGCTCTTTTCTCATGAACGTCCAAGAACTGGCCACCGCTATCGCCGAAAATATTCCCGCCAAAGCCATCATCATTAACAACCAGTACCTCGGAATGGTCGTACAGTGGGAAGATCGCTTCTTCGCCAGTAACCGAGGCCACACTTTCCTCGGCGATCCCAACTCCCCAAAAACTATCTTTCCCGATTACCTCCCCATTTGCCAAGGCTTCGGCGTCCCCGCGGAGCGCATCACCAAACCTGAAGAAGTTCGCCCCGCCCTCCAACGCCTCCTCGCCTCCAAAACCGCCTATGTACTCGATGTCATGGTTCCCTACACCGAACACGTTCTCCCCATGATCCCTGCAGGCGGCACCGTCAAAGATATCATCCTCGAACCCATGCAACTCGGCGACGCCCCCCTCCAGTCCGAAGTCCCAGGTTAACCAAAATCCACGCGTAAGCGCGCGTGAGCGCATCCCGCCATCGCGTAATTTAAACCACAAAACCCAGGTAGGGCGGTCTCTCCGAGAACGCCTGCGCTCAATTCTGTGCACCCAATCGCCCAGCTAGGCGGCCTCGGAGATGCCGCCCCTACCTAAGATTCCTACTTCAAAACCACCTTCACAGAGGTTCACTCCCCTTTCTTGACACCCCACATCCATGATTTTAAATTCTGCTATGAGCCTTCTCGATCGCATTACTATCGAGGCCAACATCTGCCACGGTAAACCTGTTATTCGCGGTCTACGCTATACGGTAGAATCTCTTCTCGAACACCTCTCAGCAGGTGATTCCGTCGAAGATCTCCTCAAAGAATTCCCTGATCTTCAACGAGAAGACATTCTCGCTTGCCTTGAATTCGCTGCCAAATCACTTCATAGCCGAGGCACCCACCTCGCCTTGGCGTGAGATTTCTAGTCGACGCCCAGCTTTCCTCCTCTCTTTGCGGGATCATCGAGTCGTCCGGCCACCAGTCACTTCACACCCAAAATCTTCCTAGGGGAAACCTCACGACAGATTCACAAATCTTAGAATTTTGCAACCAAGGGGACTGGGTTCTTATCACCAAGGATACCGACTTCTTTTTCTCCCACATTCTTTATCATTCTCCAGCCAAACTTCTAATCATCCGAACAGGAAACCTTCGCCTCCGAAAACTCATCAACCTTTCACTCACTACTTTCCCCAAATTCTAGAGACACTACAAACCCACTCTCTGATCGAACTTCATGACGATCAATTCCACTTTTCATAAAATAAATTCCACCTTCACTCCGTCGCACTTTTTTACATTCTCACATCTAGAATCCCTGTCCGACCTTTGCGGCCTTTGCGTGAGCATCTCTTCTCAATCCAAAATCCAACATTAAAAATCCGCGCGAAAGCGCGCGTGAGCGCGTCCCGCAACCGCGGTGACGCGTCCTTAGCCCCTTAATCCCTAATCTTCCCT
>CAMCDO010000093.1 GCA_945873585.1 Verrucomicrobia subdivision 6 bacterium
AATTTTATGTTCAATCGGGAAAAACAGGTCGAGCACCTTCGCGGGATCATGGGCGTCGAACCCCTCGTCCTCTGTCCTTACGATGCGGAACTCTACGGCCACTGGTGGTACGAAGGCCCTATCTTTCTCGATTACCTCTTCCGCAAATCCGCCTGCGACCAGAAAACATTTTCCATGACCACGCCATCCGAATTCCTCACCCGTCACCATACCCACCAAATCAGTCAGCCTAGCGCCTCCTCTTGGGGGAATGAGGGCCACTCCTCCGTTTGGCTCGAACCCTCCAACGCTTGGATCTATCCCCACCTGCACATCGCCACCGTTCGTATGATTGAACTGGCAGGGCGCTTCCGCCATCAACACCCTCACACCCTGCTTGATCGAGCTCTGCGCCAAGCCGCCCGCGAACTCCTTCTTGCCCAATCCAGTGACTGGGCCTTTATCATGAAAACCGGCACCATGGTTCCCTACGCCGTTAAACGCACCAAAGACCACCTTCTCCGATTCACTCGCCTCTACGAACAGATCAAAGGCGATCGCGTCGAAGAATCCTTCCTCGCTAATTGCGAATGGCGCAACCCCATTTTCCTCGACCTCGATTGGCGCGTCTACGCCTAAGCCCCCTTCTCCTTTTCTTCTAGCTCCTTTAAATATCCTCGGACCTCCTCGAACCTCTCATCCGCCAAGTCTCCGTAACTGCAACCAAACCTCTCCCGGACACACCCCGCGACATGCGCGTACGGGTTCCTTCCTCGCGGATGCCGCGGATCACTCCGTAGCACACTCTGCAGACGATCCCCCAGCGCCCTCATCTCCGCCCACACCTCCCGCCGCAATTCAGGACTCAATCAATCCGCCGCTGAATCGCCAGCAAAGTAATGTCATCCGACCTCTCCGCCGCCCCCACAAATGCTTCCACCTTTTCCACCACCCGCTCCGTCACTTTCTCCGCCGACAGCGCCGCCCCACCCTCCACCGCCAACTGCAACCGGTCCTCCCCAAAAAGATCCTTCGCCAAATTCATCGCCTCCGTCACCCCATCCGTATACACCAGCAAAGTATCGCCCTTCTCTAAAACCAACTCCCGCTCCCCAAACTTAGCATCCTCAAACACCCCCAGCGGCATGCCTCCAGGCGGTTCGTACTTTGGGTGACCCTTCGCCGGAATCAGAATCGGTGGATTATGCCCACCCTGCCCATAGATCATCCGCCCCGTTCGTGTATCCACGATTCCTAAAATCATTGTCACAAAAAGACTCGCCTGATTCTCCTTAGCCAATTGGGCGTTCACCCTCGTCAATATTTCTAAAGGACTCCGCCCTGGCACCGCCGTCGCCCGAATCAAAGTCCTCGTTACCGCCATGAAAATCCCTGCGGCAATTCCTTTGCCCGATACGTCCCCCACCACAAAACACATCTTTCCATTCTCAATCGGAAAGAAATCATACAAATCCCCGCTCACCTCCTTCGCTGGATCTAGCCGCGCAAATAACTCAATTCCCGGTGCCTCCTCCTTCGTCGGAAAGATCTTCGGCAATAATCCGCCCTGCAACTCTCTCGCCAAATCTAAATCCCTCTGCACCGCCGCCCTCTCCAAAGCGGCCTCACTCGCCCGAATCCGCACCAAAGCCGCCGCCACCAGTCCCGCAAAATACTCCACCATCTGCTCGTCCTGCTCCGTAAAAGCCGCCCGCCCAATCGGGTTAAGAAATTCAATCACCCCCACACACTCCTCTCCATCCACCAAAGGCGCCGCCAAAAGAGCCTTCGTCTTCCACCCTGTCTTCTCATCCGCCTTCGAGTAAAATCTCGCGTCCTTCCCCACCTCATCCACCCGAATCGTCTTTTTCTCCGCCATCGCCGTGCCCACGATTCCCTGCCCCTTCGGTATCCGTAAGGCACCCAGTTCGGGCGTACTATCTCCACGCGCCGAGTGAATCACCAACTCTCCCGACTCCTTATCCGGCAGGAAAATAGAGCACGCCTCCGCCTGCATCCAAGGACGACTTTTCTCCAAAATCATTAAGAGCAATCCTCCCAAATCCATTTCTCGCCCAATCTCTCCCGCCAGCCGAAATAAAGGCCCGAAATCAACCTCTCCCGCCCTCATTTCCGTTTGCTTCGCCATAAACTCCTTTCTACCTCAACTCTTGAGATTGTCAGAGAGAATCCTTTCCCTCATCCTCCCCCAATGTTCCCTACCATTCGTCTTCCTAACACCACCCTCTGGGAAACAGGCCCTTACCCGGGAGTAGAGTTCGCCGCCCTTTCCCACGACCCAATAACTGGCGCGCGTTTCCTCTTACGAAAGTTTGCCCCAGGCACCACTCTTCCTGCCCACCGCCATCCTCAGACTTCTGAATCTGTCGTCATCCTCAAAGGAAAATGGACGGAAGAAAAAGTCGAATATGGTCCTGGCACCTTCTTCCACGCGCCAAAAAACTCCGTCCACGGCCCGCACTTCGCTGAGAAAGAGGTCATCAGCATCACCTGGTACGATGGACCCCTGACGGTCGAAAACCTTCACCCCACCGACTGCGCTCCCAGCGCCATCCCGCCCGCCGCCTAATTTTTTGGTATTGGCTTAAAAATAATTTCTACACGGCGATTCTTCGCTTTTCCCTCCACCGTGTCGTTCGGAGCCACCGGATGGCTATCCCCATATCCCACCGCCGCTAGCCTGTCCGCTGGCACCATCCCCGTCGCCTGCAGTGTTCGTACCGCCACCGCTGCCCGTGCCGTCGATAACTCCCAATTCGTCGGGTAGTACTGCGCCAACACCGCCGCAATCGGATCACTATCCGTATGACCCTCTACCCTCACCTCATCCATCGATTGATTCGCGGCCGCCGCTACTTTCCGCAACACATCCGCCCCCTCAGGAGCTAACTCCGCCGAGCCACTTGGGAAAAGAATTTCACTCGCTACCGTCACCTTGAGCTGATCCTTCAATCGTGAAATCACCACATCCTTATCCGCTAACCTCTTTTTTAAATCCGCCTCTAATTTAGCCTCCTGATCCGTCGGTACGGTAGTCGCTTTCAGTTTCTCCATCGCCAGCTGCTGATCAGCCAATTTCTTCTCCAGTACCTTTTTTTCAGACGCCGAAAGATCCTTCAGCTTAGCCAAATCAGCTTTTGCCCCCTCCAACTCCAGCGAAGCCGCCGCGAATTTTGCCGACTCCGCCTTCGCCTGATCCAGTTGAGCCCGCAAAGTCTCCGCCGATACCTCCGCCTGCTTCACCCGATTCTCCAAGGCTCCTGACTTCTGCTCCAGCTCCGTCAGCTGAGTCCTCGCCTTGGCATCCCGCGACATATAGTAACCGCCTCCTCCCAAACCCAGCGCTGCCGCCGTCCCTAAAGTAATCGCCTGCCATGCCACCACCTTGGCTACCCCAGACGCTGCCGCCTTCGCCGCACCTGTAGCCACCACTTTACTTGTTGTCGCCGCCACAGGAGTCGGCAACGGATTAGGAATGATCGGATCAGCCATAAATCTTCTTAGTTGTTGGTTTTTTTCGTGCTCTTCCCATCCTTCGACGGCGTCTTGCCTGTGAGCGCAGGCTTCTTATCTAACTCTTCTAAAACCGCCCAAAGGCGCTTCACCGCTTCAGGAGTCTTCTTAATCTTCCCCGATAAAATCTCTCTCGGAGTAAGCCTCTCCCCATAAAAGTTTTCATTGGTATCATCCGCCGAGGCCAAACCCCGACCCGACAACGAAACCCCTCCAAACAACCCCTTGCTGAAACTATAGGTGTAAATCGGCGCGTTCACTGTCGCTACCCCAGCTGAAAGCTCTCGCCCAACTGGCCCCGCCGTTCCCTCACACTCCGCACTGCTCGTGTAGTTTCCTTTTTGCTCAAACTGCTTCACCGCTTCCTCCGTGTTTAGCAACATCACGAAATCTTGATTCGATACTCCCGCTTGAAACCCCACCCCCGCTCCCGCTGCCGAAATCCCTGAAGGCGGCGACCACTTTCCTCCCTTGGTCCTCATCACCACCAGCCCTTCCCCCCCACTCGCCCCAATAATAAAGGCCGCCTTGTAAACCGAAAGAATTACCAAACCCTTGCACTCGTGGAAAACATTGCGAGGAATCGAATCCCCCTGTGAATCTCCATACTGCCGCAAAATATCAATCGTCTTGTCGATCGACTCTCCCAAGGTGCTCCCCGCAGAGACTGGCAGCAGAGTGGAGAAGAACAGGGCGATTAATAGGGGGATTGTTTTATTCATCCGCAAAGGATGTCTCCTTAGCCACTTCTTGGCAATCCGATCCCTCACCCCCGGGACCCCTTCGCGGCCTTGGCGACCTTTGCGCGCGTAAGCATGTCCGTGTCCCGCAACCGTGGAATCAATACTTAGGTAGCGGCGATCTCTCCGAGGTCGCCTCGCTCAACACCCATTCCCCCTTAACCGCTTCATCCCCAATCCTCCTTCGCGCCCTTGGCGACCTTTGCGTGAGTAAAAATCCAAAATTAAAAATCGCCATCTCCCCGCCGCCTGCTCTTTTTCTCCGTTCGCAAAAGCAGCACCGGTATGTCCACCCCATGCCGTACCTCGCTTGAAGCACTTCCAAAAAGAACATCCTCCATCCAGCGATGGCCATGCGTTGTCATCGCCACCAAATCACATCCCGTCTCCTCGACCGCTCTCACCAGCTCGGGCCCAGGCTTACCATACCCCAACCGCCATGTCGTCGAAATGCCCTCTTTTTTCATTTTCTCCGCACACTGCCCCATATACTCCCGATCCTCTCGCACCTCCTTCGAATCACTCTCCTCCCCATAAAACCGCGCCGACCACCCATCCGCAATATGGATCAGAATCAATTCACTGCCATGCATCTTTGCTAACTTCGTCACATGCCTCAGAATACTCGCATCGTGACCTGTCCCCTCCAGAGGAACCAAAATTTTCTTATACAAACCACTACTCATGGCGTCACCCATCCTAGGATTGTTTCATAAACCAACCAGACATTCAGACCCGTTAAAAGGGTCGCCACCCCCCAGGCCACCACATTCCAAAAAGGTCTCGTGACCAACTCCCCCATCAAATCTTTTCGCCCCGTGAAATAAATCAAAGGAATCACCGCAAAGGGCAGTTGCAGGCTTAAGATCACCTGACTCAAAATCAGCAAATCATACG
>CAMCDO010000094.1 GCA_945873585.1 Verrucomicrobia subdivision 6 bacterium
CGTCGCCGTCTGCAAATCATGGATTCCACCGCTTTCTCCCTCTGCATGGATAATAAAATTCCCATCGTAGTGTTCGATGTTTTCCGAGAGGGAAATCTGCGGGCCGCCGCCCAAGGTCGCCCCGTCGGAACCCGCGTCATCGTAGGCGATTAAAAGACTACTCAACGCACACACACCAGGGCGCGTCTGCGTCCCGCAAGTGCGGGAGCGGGCTGTCCCTAGCCCCGACCGGAATCGGGGCGCAGACGCGCCCGCTTAGTTGAAGCGTTGAAAGTACAGCGCTCTACGCAGGGGGTGAGGGTTGACGTGGGTTGGCCTTGGCTACAAATTCAACTCATGAAGATCGTTGAGATTACTCCCCTCCCCAAATATCGTTTGCACCTGCGATACGAAAGCGGGGAATCGGGGGACGTAGACCTTTCCCCCATGGCGGGCCAAGGCGTATTTGTGGCCTGGAACAAATCCGGTTTTTTCGACCAAGTTCAACTTTCCCCAGAGGGAGCCCCGCAGTGGCCTGGGGAGATCGATCTATGTCCCGATGCGCTTTATATGCAAATGACGGGCAAAGGGGTGGCCGATATTTTTCCAAGCCTTTCCAAACCGTACGCGCATGCCTGAGATTTCCCGTTTTTACGGAATCGTCATCCGGTTGTTTTATGGGGATCACAAGCCTCCCCATTTTCACGTCACCTACGGAAGTTTAAGCGCAAAGTTCAATATTGAAGATTTAATCTGGATAGAGGGAAATCTGCGAGCCGCCGCCCAAGGTCGCCCCGTCGGAACCCGCGTCATCGTAGGCGATTAAAAGACTACTCAACGCAGGCGACCTAAGGCTCGAGGCTGAGGTAGGGCGGTCTCTCCGAGAACGCCTAGCTAAGGCGTTGAAAGTACAACTCTCCACGCAGGCGACCTCGGAGATGTCGCCCCTACCTAAGCTTCCAACTTTTCAACCACCTTCTAACATTCTGACCTTCACACACTCCTACCCCCCTCTTTCTTTCTTCCGAATTGCTTTCTTTCTTCCTACTCTTTCGAGCATATGTCGGCGCCCCAAATCAATATTTCTGATGTCGCCTCGCTGGCCCGCCTCACCCTAACCCCCGACGAAACGGCAAAGTTCTCCGCTCAACTCAGCCAAATCCTCGGCCATATGGAAACCCTCAGCCAAATCGCCACGGGCGCTGTCCCCGAGGTCACCCCCCCCGCCCAACCCGCCCTCCGCCAGGACATCCCCACCCCCAGCCTCTCGATCGAAGCCGCTCTCTCCAACGCTCCCGCTCAAGCCAACGACCTGATCCTCGTCCCCAGAATTCTCGAATGAGCCTAGCCTACGAAACCATCGCCACGCTCCGGCATCGCCTCCTCTCCAAGGAGATTCATCCGCGCGATATTCTCAAAGATCTCTTCACCCAAATCGATGCCCGCGAAAAAACTCTCCACGCCTACACCTATCTCAACCGCGAAAGCGCCCTCGCCGCCGCCGAAAAAACCGATCTCTCTCTTCCCCTCGGTGGCATCCCCATCGCCCTCAAAGATAATCTCAATGCCCTCGGCGATCCCTGCACCTGCGCCTCCAAAATTCTCGAGGGATACAAAGCTCCCTACGATGCCACCGCCGTTTCCCTCCTCCGCCAAGCGGGCTCCATTCTCCTCGGTCGCACCAATATGGACGAATTCGCCATGGGCTCCTCCACTGAAAACTCCGCCCTAGGCCTCACCCGCAATCCCTGGGATCCCACTCGCATCCCAGGTGGCTCCTCAGGAGGTTCTGCCGCCGCCGTCGCAGGACGGATCGCCCTCGCCGCCCTCGGTTCCGACACAGGCGGCTCTATCCGCCAACCCGCCGCCCTCTGCGGTTGTGTCGGACTCAAACCCACCTACGGCCGCATCTCCCGCTACGGCCTTGTCGCCTTCGCCTCTTCCCTCGATCAGATCGGCCCTCTGACCCGCACGGTCGAGGATTCCGCTCTCCTTCTCTCCGTCCTCGCCGGCCACGACCCTCGCGATAACACCACCGATCTCCGACCCCCCGAAAAGTTTCTCACTCAAAAAAATGGCTCCGTCCAAGGCCTACGCTTCGGACTGCCCAAAGAATATTTTCTCCCAGGAATGGATTCAGAAACCGAATCCGCTATCCGCTCCGCCGCCGATTGGTTCAAGAAAAACGGCGCCACTCTCGTCGACGTCTCCCTCCCCCACACTCCCACTGCCATCGCGGTTTACTACATTCTCGCCACGGCCGAGGCCTCCGCCAATCTCGCCCGCTTCGACGGAGTCCGCTACGGCCGACGTGCCACCGATGCCCGCGATGTTCTCGACCTCTATCATCGCACCCGCTCAGAAGGATTTGGAGCGGAGGTCAAACGCCGCATCATCCTCGGCACCTTTGTCCTCAGCCAAGGCTATGCCGACGCCTACTATCGCCAGGCCCAAAAAGTTCGCGCCCTCCTCCGCCAAGATTTTGAAAAAGCCTTCACCCAGTGCGATCTCCTCCTCACCCCCACCAGCCCCGAGCCCGCCTTCCCCCTAGGCGAACGCACCCAAGATCCTCTCAAAATGTACCTCGCCGACGTTTTCACTATCTCGACCAATCTCGCAGGCAACGGAGCCATCTCCCTCCCTTGCGGTTTCACAAAATCAAATCTGCCCATCGGACTGCAGTTGATCGGTCCCCGCTTCGGAGAAGAAACCATCCTCCGCGCCGCCCACGCCTTCGAACAAGCCCACGACTTCTTTCAAAGGTTACCCCCCTCATGAGTACTCCCGCGAAATGGGAAGCGGTCATCGGACTAGAAGTGCATGTGCAACTTCTCACCCAAACCAAAATGTTTTGCGGATGCACCAACCACTACGGAGATGCCCCGACCAGTCACGTCTGTCCCGTCTGCCTCGGCCTCCCAGGTAGTCTTCCCGTCCCCAACGAAGAGGCGATTCGTCTGACTCTCCTCACGGGGCTAATGCTCGGTTGCACCCTCGCCCCCGTGGCGCGGTTTGATCGCAAAAACTATTTCTACCCCGATATGCCCAAGAATTATCAGATCAGTCAGTACGACGATCCCCTCTGCGCCGGCGGTCAGGTCCCTCTCGATCCCTTTCTTTTTCCCAAAGAAATCCAAGACACCGCCGAAGCCAAAGCAGGCCGAGCGATTCGCCTCACCCGCATCCATCTCGAAGAAGATGTCGCCAAATCTTTCCACTTTGAAGATCGCAGCGGGATCGATTTTAACCGAGCGGGCACCCCGCTGATGGAGATCGTTTCCGAAGCGGACCTCCGCACCCCTGGCGAAGCCTTCTCCTTTCTCGGCTCCCTTCGCCAAGTTCTCCTCGCAGGCCACGTCAGCCATGCGGATATGGAAAAAGGCCAAATGCGCTGCGACGTAAACGTTTCCGTCCGGCCCATCGGCCAAAAAGAGTTTGGTACCAAAGTGGAGTTAAAGAATCTCAACTCCACCAGCGGTGTCCGCCGAGCTTTAACCTACGAGATCGCTCGACAGATTACCGCCTGCGAAAAAGGCGAGGCCATCGCCCACGAAACCCGCCGCTGGGATGATGAAGCTGGCGCCACCTTCACCATGCGGACCAAAGAAAAAGCCCACGACTACCGCTACTTCCCCGATCCCGATCTTCTTCCCGTGCGCACCGATCAAGGCCTACTGGAGGCGGCACGGACCCGCCTGCCTGAGCTTCCCAGCGTTCTGCAGGCGCGCCTCATCCAAGCCTTCGGAGTCACCGCCTATCAAGCCAGCGTCCTAGGGGCCGACCGCATCCTTTGTGCCTACTTTGAAAAAGCGGCCGCTCAGGCCAAAAGCAAAGCCACCGTCGCCAACTGGATTCTGAACGACTTCCTCTCCACCCAGCCCGACCCCGCCACCACCCCCATCCTCCCGGAGTTTTTTGGCGAGCTGGCCGATCTCGTGGCTGACGGCACGATTAACAGCGCCCAAGCGAAAAAAGTCTTCGCCGAACTCATGGCCAATCCCGCTTCGCCTCGCGAAATCGTTAAACGTCTCGGCCTGGCGCAGATTTCCGATGTCTCCGCCCTCGGCACTTACTGCGACGAAGCCATCGCGGCCAATCCGCGGAGCGTCGAGGACTATCGAGCAGGCAAGACCAACGCGATCAACGCGCTGAAGGGTTTTGTCATGAAAAAAAGTCAGGGCAAAGCCAATCCCCTTCAAGTGGACGAAATCTTAAAGGCGAAACTTTCCGCTTAGACGGTTGCCCTTCTTCCCTCCTTGGGCGATCTTTCTCCACGGCCATGATCTCCAACGAAGCCTACGTCCTCGAACTCCTGCAGAACTCTGGTTCGGTCTCCCTCGAGGATATGGTCGCCTGTCAGCAGGAAGCGGCGGCCAACGGTCTTTCCACTCTCGAGAGCATCAGCAAGCGGGGCTTGCTTACCCAAGATCAGATTTTGGAAATCGTGGCCAAAGATTGCGGAATGGAATTCGAGGCCCTGATCGAGCATGTCGATGAAGATGTCCTCAGCACGATTCAGCCCAGCGACAGTCGTCGCTACCACGCTCTTCCCGTCCGCCGGTTGCCCTCAGGCTTGCGCATCGCCATTTCCGATCCTCTCGATTTCGAGACGCTCGACGCCCTGCGCTACCTCTTGAAGACCGATCTCGAACCGGTGGTGGTGCCCCTTAGCAGAATCGACGAGGCGATTGTTAAGTTCTTCGGCAAGAACGATGAGTCCTTGCAAACCTTGATGGCCAACATGGATGGCAGTGAGCTGGAACTAAAAACCGCAGGAGGCGAAGAAAACGAGGAAACCGCCGAAGGGGACGCCCCGATCATCCGGATGGTCTATGGACTCATTTTGGAAGCGCATCGTCTGCGGGCGAGTGACATCCATATCGAACCGCTCGAGAAAAGACTGCGCCTGCGCTATCGCATCGACGGAAATATGCAGGAGATGCGGGATCCGCCCAAACGCCTTCAATCGAGCATCATCAGTCGAATCAAAATCATGTCGAATAT
>CAMCDO010000095.1 GCA_945873585.1 Verrucomicrobia subdivision 6 bacterium
ACTCCGCGTGCGCCCCCGTGGGCGATCATCTTCCAGACGGCGTGGTCATCCCAGGGGGCGAGTCGTTCGAGATCGAATCGGGCTGGGCTAAAGGGGATAGCTTGGCAAGCGAGAGGGCTGGGGGCGAGGAGCTCGGATGAGACTCCGAAACGGGCGACGACTCCTCTGGATCGGAGATGGGCGCACGCATCGCGCAAAACCGAGAGGCCGGCTTGGCCGAGAATGTCCATTTTCACTAGACCTAGAGTTTCCACGGCATGCATATCGAGATGAGTGGCGGGATAGCCAGAGTGGCAGGTGAAGACAGGGGTGAGATCGAGGATGGGCGGGCCCGAGAGAACGATCCCGCATGGGTGCATTTTGGGATGGCGGGGGAAACCGTCTAGTCGGGCTGCTAATCGGATGGCGGTGGCATAGGGATCTTCTTCGATGGGAATGTCGCAGGGCGGCTTTTCAGTGAGGGCAGAGGAAAGATCACGAGCGCGAATAGGAGAGATCTGGCTGGTAAAACGGCGGACATCGAATTCGGAGGCTCCGAGGGTTTTAGCGATTTCCGCGAGAGCGGAGCGGCCTTGGTAGGTAGAAAAGCCCCCGACGACGGCGCAGTGATCTGGCCCGTGCTTCTTAAAAAGAAGGTCGATAACTTCTGTGCGGCGGTCGTGAGGAAAATCGATATCGATGTCGGGTAATTTATTCATGGCCATGCGATCGCGGTTGAGAAATCGCCGAAAGTAGAGGTCAAAGCGGATGGGGCATACTCCTGAGATTCCGAGGCAGTAGCAGACAAGGGAGTCGGCGGCGGATCCTCGGGTTATCCAATCGATGCCTTGGACTCGGCAGGTTTGCAGGAGATCCCAGACGAGGAGGAAATAGTCGGCGTACCCAACTTCGGTAATTATGGAGAGCTCTTCGGAGATTTGTCGGAGGATGCGGCGGTGGATGTGGGAGTTTGAGCCATATCGAAGGCGGGCTCCGGCGATGACTTGGGTTCGAAGGAAAACGGAGGAGGGAGATCCGTCAGGAGTGTTAAAGGAGGGGAAGCGAAGTCCTCCGAGGTTAAAGGAGAAGGTGCACTCTTCGGCGAGGCGGAGAGTTTCGCAGAGGGGACCTGGGTCTCCGCCGCAGAGGTGAAGGGCTTCAGCCGAGGTAGGGAAGGAGAAGTGGCCTAGGCGTTTTGCGGGGTGAGCTTGGCCGAAGCGGGTTAAAGTTCGGATGGACTGGATGATTTCGAAGTCAGCTTGTTCGCGGGAATGAAGGTAGCGGATTTCGGGAAAAAAAAGGGGAGTGGGCCCGAGGGGGTTGCGCCCCCAAGGGGGGCGAGAGGGAAGTGGAATGGGAAGGAGGCCCGAGGCGTGGTCGCGGAGGAAAGAGCGGGTGGGGGTAGGTTCAGTTAGGATTCGGCAGAGGTTGGCATAGCCGATCTGATTTTTTACGTAGAGAAGGACGGGGCGGGGGAGAGGGGCGGCGAGTTCGGGAGCGGGGGTGACTTGGGCTCCGATTACGGCGTGGAGTCCTGCTTCTTGGGCGGCGAGAAAGAACTCCACAGCACCGTGTAGATTGGGATCAGCGATGCCGATGGCGGGGAGGTTAAGCTCGGCGGCTCGATTCACCGCGGTTTGAATGGGAAGGAGGGAATCGTGAAAACTGTAAAACGAACGAATATTTAAAGGCACGTAAGGAGTCATCGTTATACATATGGATAGCATTTAAAAGAAGGCAAGCAGGGATGTGGAGGTGTTGAGTAGGATTGATCGACCGTTGCATTAAATTGGATTATCTTCGGCGGAATGATGACACTTCGTTTGTGGGTAAAGAGGCAGGAGAGCGATTTCTTCGCGGGAGAATTCTCGGAATGAATTCTGAGCTGATCCGTCACGGAGTTGCAGCAATGTTAGGTGGTGGATTTGGCTCCTTGGCCCGTTTTGCTTTCGGAGCATGGATGGTCCATCACCACCCAGATGCCAAAATGCCTTGGGCCACACTTGGGGTGAATTTAGCGGGTTGTCTCATCATCGGTTTGGTTTATGGCTGGGTGGCCGACCGGTGGTTTATGGGGATTCATCTCCGGTATTTCTTGGTCACCGGTTTTCTGGGTGGCTTCACCACCTTTTCTGCCTTCAGCATAGAAACGGATCTGCTTTTCCGCCGCGGGGAGAGTCTTCTGGCTTGGGTCTATATCCTGATCAGCGTGGGTGGGGGATTAGTTCTTGCCTGGGCCGGGGAGAGGATCTCCGTCGCCCTCTCCACTTGAGAGTTTCTTCCTGAGCCACAAATCGTGGCCGCGGAGGATAGAGTTTTTGCCGTAACGACGGCGGATGGCGTCGGAAGCTTCAGCAATTAGAAGTTGTTCGGTAGAGCTTTTCTGTGGCAAGCCAGTGAGAGCTAGTTCGGGTTCGGGGAGCGCTGGGTGAAGGTTGGAGAGACGAACGCCGACGAGACGAAGACTGACTCGGCGAGACCAAGCTTTGCGGAGAAGGGGTTTCAAGATTGGATAAAAAGCATTTTCGACAGGGGAGGGTTCGGAGATTGATTCGGAGCGCATGGTTTCTTCCATATCGTTGTAACGAATTCTGAGGGTGAGAGTGCGGGCGGCGAGTTGGTCATCGCGAAGACGCCGACAGAGTCGATCAATCATCGTGCGCATGACCGCGAGGGCAAAGTTTTCGTCGATGGTATCGGTCGCAAAAGTTTCCTGTTCTCCGACGGATTTGGGCGCAGGCAAGGCGGGAATAACCGGTCGGGGATCGATGCCCATGGAGAATAGGTGGAGGGAGGATGCGGCGGATCCTGCGAGGAGTTCGAGATCGGCGAGGGGTAGATCGGCGACTTGGTGAATACGGGCGAGTCCTGCTTGGAGGTAGAGGGGTTCGGTTCGCTTGCCGATTCCTGGGAGCCAGTGAGTGGGAAGGGGGGCGAGAAAGGCGCGTTCTTGTCCTGGTGCGACTTCGAGGTAGGAGTTGGGTTTTTGCAATTTGGAGGCGACGGCGGAGGCGAACTTGGTGGTGGCGAGGCCTTGGGAAACGGTGATTTTGAGAGATTGCTGGATCGTTCGAGCGAGAGTGGCGGCGGATTCGCGTGGGTGACCACGAAGTTGGCCAGAGAGATCGAAGTAGCCTTCGTCGATGGAGCAGACTTCGACATCGGGGGTTAGATCGTAGGCGTAAGCGAACATGAGTTGAGAGAAGCGTTCATATTTCTCGAAGTCGCCCGGGACGAGGATGAGATTGGGGCAGAGGCGGCGTGCGCGGGAGGTGGGCATAGCGGTACGGACTCCGCAGGCACGGGCTTCGTAGCTGGCGGAGGCAACAACGCCACGGGATGCGCCGCCGACGGCGATGGGTTTACCACGAAGCCTGGAGTCTGCGGCCTGTTCTACGGAGGCGTAGAAGGCGTCGGCGTCGAGGTGAAGGATTGATGGGGGTGGTAGATTCACATGGAGCGGACGAGGCAGGTGACGACGCCTTGGAGGACAGCATCGGATTCGGGAATGGGTTTGGATGGGCTGGGTGGGAGGAAAGATGGTTTAGGGAGGTGGTGATAGCGGGTGAGGGTGGCTTGGCCGTAGTGGAGGACGAGGGCAAGGTCTTGGTTTTTGAGGGGGCGAAATTCGATGAGGAGATGGTCGTTTTTAAGGAGACCTAGCTCTTTCCACTGATCGGAGTCGACACGATGAAGGAAGGATCGCCCCGGTTGATGGGGAATCTCTTGAAGTAGCCCTAAGAGGGGGTGGGAAGTAAGAACTGACATAAGTTATTCATTTGGATAACAGATGAGAAAAGTCAACTCCCGTTCTTTCGTGCTCGCAGCATGCTCGCAGCATGCTGCGAGCATGGGAGAGGAGGGTGTATGTATGGTGCCCAATCTTGGGCGCCGGAAATGAGCCTAAAGGAATGATTATTGCCGAGGACGTTCGTGGCTGGGGAAACGGTTCTGGTTCTGGTAACTACGGCGGAGGCGCCAAGGCATGGTATCGCGACGGGGTCGGTAGGGTGCGGGGGGAGGGGCAGAGGGATCCCGAGGACCTGCTGGACGTTGAGAGGCGGCAGTGTTGGCAGGTTCAGCAAAACCCTCGACTCGGCGCCGAAGGATTCCTCGACCTAAAAACCGCTCTAAGGTTCGGAGGTGGGAGAAGTCGTCGGGAGCAAGAAAGCTGATGGCCTCACCAACCGCATGAGCCCGACCCGTTCGTCCGATTCGGTGGACATAATCTTCTGGATGACGCGGGAAATCATAATTCACCACATGGGAAATGCCTTCAACGTCAATGCCACGTGCGGCGATATCCGTAGCGACAAGAACACGTACTCGGCCTGATTTAAAATCCTGGAGGGCACGAAGCCTCTGGTTTTGAGAACGATTTGCGTGAAGAGTTGCGACAGGGATCTTCATTGACTCTAGACGGCGAGCAATCCGATCGGCCCCATGTTTGGTGCGGGAGAAAACGAGAACCGTTCGCAAGGTGTCGCCTTTTAGAAGATGAGAGAGCAGGGCTTGTTTTGCATGATGAGAAACCTCGTAAAGATATTGGGTGACGGTTTCCGCAGGGTTGGAGCGACGCCCGATTTCAATCAACTTGGGGTTGTGCATGAACTCGCGGGTCAGTCTTTCGACTTCACGAGAGAGTGTGGCGGAAAAAAGCAGTGTCTGACGCTGGCGGGGGAGTAGTCGAACAATTTCGCGGATGGCTGGGACGAATCCCATGTCGAGCATTCGATCCGCTTCATCTAAGACAAGGAATTCGAGGGTGCGCAGGCTTTGCTCACGACCCCGGATAACGTCGAGTAGGCGCCCAGGAGTAGCCACAACGAGGTCAGCGCCCATTTGCAATGCCCGAACCTGTGGACGTTGACTGACTCCACCAAAGATGGTGGCGATGCGAAGAGGAAGATGCCGAGAGTATTTGTAAATATTTTCTTCGATCTGCACGACAAGTTCGCGAGTAGGAACCATAATCAGAGCACGGATTCCGCGATGCTG
>CAMCDO010000096.1 GCA_945873585.1 Verrucomicrobia subdivision 6 bacterium
CAACGAAATCGTCTCTCCCCGCAGATAAGATTCCCCTAAATCCAAGGTCACCTCCGCCTCCTTCCCTTGTGGACCAAACTCGCGATTGATCAGAGTCACATAAAGACAACCATCCGACCCACTCACCCCATACGCCTTTAGATTCACCCCATCCCGATTCGCCATGACCGTAACCGGAAGCAACTTGCCTCTACTCCCCAGCGTAAACGCCTTGATCCCATAGGCTGGCGGCAAAAGGGTGTAACCTTTTTCCGAGGAAGTTAAGGGAGTGTACACATTGGGCTTATCCGGTCCGTTCGTCCCCGGTAAGACTTTTTGCCCTGAATGAAAATTCACCCCGCTCGCTTCGTGGTGAGCCCACCAGTACAGATAATCCAAAATCCATAACGAGGCCGAGTAGGTATCACTCGCCCCCAAGGCTCCCCCCTTCGAGAAACTGCTCGTTTCATTCATCCTAAACGTAAGCCCGTTCCGCAAGACCGCAGGCACGAAGAGCTCATAAAAAGCTTGGTACTTCGGATGCCACGCTGGGGAAAGCATGTCCGATCTCGCCTTCACGATATCCTTCACATTCGGCCCATCCCCACCCGGGTAGTAGTGCTGACCAATCATCGCCAGCATCTCTTTCATCCCAGGTTCTCCAGCCATATCCCGCGCCCAATCTGGATTCTTATCCGTTGCCGTAGGCGCGCAAAACTTGGCGCTAGGGGTAAAGGCAGGAGAAACAATAACCTCCCTAAACTTTTTCCACTCCTCCAAGAAGATTGGATACTTCAAATCCTTATTCGGCTCATTTCCTAAAATAAAACACGAAAGGAGATCCGCGTACTTTTCCGTAACATACTTCGTAATCTTCGCCGCCTCCTCAGGCGTATTTTTCTGTAAACGCACACTATAAATCACCTTCACCCCCGCCGCTCGAGCAAAGGCAAAGAGGTGATCAATGTCTTTGAGATCGGGTATCTGCACCGTCGCCCGCTCCGCCGTATTCCCCCCCACCCGGAGGTGAGTAATCCCCAAAGTTCGGAAAGCGCTGATCAGTGGCAAGTTCTCTGCGCAAAAGTAGGATTTGCCTGTCGTCGGATTGGGTAGAACCATTTTGGTCTCAAAGCTCAATCCGCAAAAATCGCTCGGAATCTCTCGGATCGGATTCTTTCCATCCACTTCCACTCCCACTGGCGAAGGCGCACCTCTTCCCTCCCCAACCAACCCAACCCCCAACCAGCAGGCTGTGCATATGATTTTAAGAAACGAGTTCACTCCACTCAAGATGCTTCGCCCAGCTCCCAGTTCAAGAACTTAACCCCTCCGCGGCCGACTCAATCGCCGCCCAGATCGATCGTGACCTCTACCTGATCCCGCTCCTTCACAAACCACTTCTGAATATAGAGCGTACCCACCACCGGAGGTTGACCGTCCTCAGGCTCCTCCATAAATCGTACGGTATTTTTCGTATCTTTCTCTTTCTTGAATCGAATTGTCTTTTTCATGGTTGTCTTATTCAACCTACTCCCGCGAGCCAGGCAAGGCCTTCGTCAACCGATCGACCCCTTCAACCACACGAGTTGCGGCCTCTTCCATCTGCTCCGTTTGGCTATTCAGACCAAGGGTAAAAAGAATCAGCGCCCTCGCCTCCCCCTCCTCCGCCCCAATCGCCTTCATCCCAGGGGGAATCTTCATTTCCCGCGTGACACATCCACTCCCTCCTCGTACCGCCAAACCCACCCGATCCAGCACCAGCGCCAAACTCTCCGCCTCCAACCCCTTAAAACTAAAGGCAAGATGCGCCGGACTCCTCTCCGCTCCTAATTTCGTCCCGTGTAACTTTGCCGTGTGCACCTTTTTTAAAATCCCATCCGCCAAAATCTTCTGAGCCTTACCCGACTGCTTTCGTCTCTCTTCCCCATCTTTCCTCCACTCTTCTGCCGCCACCCCAAATCCTACAATCGCAGGAAGATTCTCCGTTCCCGCCCGCCGATCCCCCTCCTGCCTTCCCCCCTCCAACCAACTCATCCACCGAGTTCCAGACCTTACCCAAAGCGCCCCCACCCCCTTCGGTCCACCCAGCCGATGCCCCGACAGCACCACCAGATCAGCCCCCACATTTTCCACATCCAGCAATACCCAACCCGCCCCATGCGTCCCATCCAGAAAAAGTTTCGCCCCCGTCCGCTCCGTAAAACTTTTGGCTTCGGAAAGATTTTGCACCGTTCCCAAATCGTGATGAGCCAAATGCACGCAGACCAAGCCCTCTCCCGACATCCCCTTCACTCCCTCCCACCTCAACTTTCCCTCCCCATCCACAGGAATTCTTACCAACCCAAAACCCCTCCTTTCCAACTGTCGAGCCGCACTCTCCACTGCGGGATGCTCCATCGAACTCAAATAAAGCGTTCCTTTCCCCACAGCCTCTCCCCAACCTCGCATACCCGACTGCACCCCCTCCGTTCCTCCAGAGGTGAAAATCACACCGTCCGCATCCTTCACCCCAAGAAAATCCGCTACCCTACCCCTCGCCTTGGTTAACTCCTCCCTCGCTTCTCTCCCCTCGCGATGCCCCCCGCTTGGCGCAGCTCCGCTCCATCCCAACGCCCGATCCATCTCTGCCCTCACCCTCAACCCCAGGGAACTACCCGCCGCATGATCCAGATAAATCCGCTCGCGATTCATTTAACCAGTCCGCCCGAATTTTTTCTCTAACTCCGCCTTGCTCAGTAAAATCATCGTCGGACGCCCATGCGGACACGTGTAGGGCAACTCACACGCCAAAAGATCCACCAGCAAACGCACCGCCTCTTCCTCATTCAGTCGGTCATTCGCCTTAATCGCATGCCGACAAACCGTCTTCGCAATCACCTCCTCACTCAATCTCCGATCCTTACGCAGACTGGTCCCACCTTTTTCTAAGTCGGTCACCACGTTCCGTAGGAATTCCTCCACCGCTAATGTTTTAATCCGCGGGGGTAAGGCATCCACCAGGAAGGCGTTCCCTCCCATCGGAGAAATCCCCAACCCCACTTTCCCCAAATCTTCCAGTCGCTCCCGAAGGAACTGCGCTTGCACCGGCGGAAATTCAATCGTCACAGGATAAAGAAGTCGTTGCCCATGGACATCCTCCTGTGCCACCTGCCGCAGGAGTTGCTCAAAAAGAATCCGCTCGTGCGCCGCATGCTGATCAATCAGCACCACCCCACCGTCCTTTTCTGCCACCAGATAAAGATGCGCCACTACCCCCAGATAGCGCCACCCAGCGGGAATACCCCGCACGACTGGTGGCACCTCAAGACCAAGAGATCCAGAGGTCGTAGGGGCATGGGTTTCAAGCTGAAGCGGTGCGGGAAATGTTGGAGCAGTAAAGGATCGAGGAGGCGACCATGCCGCCGTGCTTCCCCCATGAAGAGTCGGCATAGGCAAAGGACCTACCTCTCCACCTCGCAAAACTTCTGCCACCGCCCCCGCCACGAATCTTCGCACATCTCCATCCTGCCGAAATCGCACCTCCCTCTTCGCTGGATGCACATTCACGTCCACCCCCGCTGGATCCACCTCCAAAAAAAGAACCGCCACAGGGAACCGACCCCTCATCAGCGCATTGTGATACCCCTCAAGCAGCGCCGCATTCAAACTCATGCTTTGCACCGGCCTACCGTTCACAAAAAGAATCTGCTCTGATCGCGTTGCCCGACTAATGCCGGGTCGCCCGATATAGCCATGGATTCGCATACCCCCATCCTCCGTCTTCACCGGCAAAACCGACTCCCTCCAATTCTTCCCAAAAACTGCCGCCAATCGCTCTTCCAAACCGTCTCGTGCACTGTCCTGCCAGAAAACCGCTCCATCTCGACGCAAAATCCAACTAACATCAGGACGCGCCAACGCGGTTAACCGAATCCCCTGCTCGATATGGCCCCACTCCGTTTCTTCCGTCCGCAGAAATTTTCTTCGCCCAGGGACATGGGCAAACAGCTGCCGCACTTCCACACTCGTTCCCGTCGGACAGCCCGCCTGCCCCACCCGGATCACTTTCCCCCCATCAATAACCACCTCCGTCCCCTCCAAGGCGTCCGTCTCCCTCGTTCGCAAGGTAAACCGGCTCACCGAAGCAATACTCGGCAACGCCTCCCCGCGGAACCCAAACGTCCGTATTCCGAGCAAGTCCGAGGCCTCGCGAATTTTACTCGTAGCGTGCCGCTCCAGCGCCAGTAGCGCATCCTCGGGTCCCATTCCATGCCCGTCATCACTCACCCGAATTAAAGAACGCCCGCCCCGCTCCACACTCACCTCTACTTTTTTCGCCCCAGCATCCAGCGCATTTTCCACCAGCTCTTTCACTACCGATGCAGGTCGCTCCACCACCTCCCCTGCGGCAATCCGATTCGCGACCACTTCCGCCAACAGACGGATTCTTTGGCTCATGGACGATTTTGCGTCCCGCTTACAATCCGGGACGAACTCCCAGATGCACCGACAATCGTTCCAGCTCCTCGGGTGAAGTGTAGGGCAATTCGATCTGACCCCTCTCCCCATGCCCCACCACGCGCGCTCGGGTTCCCGTCGCCCGCTGCAAGCGTAACTCCAAATCACGCCAATCCGCCGAGTGAGTCGCCCTACTCTTTTTTCTTCCTCGTGTCCCAGACACTTGTCGACGCACCAACGCTTCAGCTTGGCGCACACTCAACCCTCTCTTCACCACTTCGCGCGCCACCGCGGTTTGAGCCGCAGGTTCGGTCAACCCCAGAATGGCTTTGGCGTGACCTACCGAAATCTGTTTCGACCGTAAAAGGTCTCGCACCTCAGCTGGGAGAGCACGTAGGCGCAGCGCATTGGCCACCGTCGCCCTACTTTTCCCTACCCGCTCCGCAACCTCCTCCTGCTTCAAACCAAAAGTTTCAATCAACGTGGCGTACCCATCCGCTTCTTCCACCGCATCCAACTCCGCCCGTTGCAGATTTTCGATCAAGGCCAACTCCAGCAC
>CAMCDO010000097.1 GCA_945873585.1 Verrucomicrobia subdivision 6 bacterium
ATCACGTTTCCAAACTGACCCATCTACGCTCCGCTCATCCCGCCTTGCGCTACGGAAGTCGAAGAGCAATCGAAGCAAAAAAGGACACCTACGCCATTGTCCGTGCGTATGGGGAGGACAGGGTTCTAATTGCTTTCAATCGCTCCGAAAAACCGGTCGTCCTCGACCTCCTCGTTTCCCCCGAAATCCCCGACGGCCCCCTCACCCAAACCCTCCCCCACCCACTTACCCCCTCCCCCACCCCACTCTCCGTAAAAAACGGCCACCTCACCCTCCCCCTACCACCACTCTCCAGTTCCTTTCTTCTTCCCACCTCCCCTTAATCCCCGTGTCAGACACGTGTCTGGCATCACTGCCATGGAAGTCAGAAGGAGTGCGGTGAGTAGTTTGATATTCATAAGGTGGATGGAATAAAATCAAGTCCTTCGTGCCGAGAAAAACGCCATATTTTATCCACATCGAGACCGATGCCAATAGGCTCTCGAGGAATCGGTCATTCCTCCCTGCCCAGTCCCTACTTCAAATCTATGCTAAAGATATCATCACCTGAACCAGGATTGGCATCTTGTTTTTGATCTTTGCCGAAACTGACCGCGAATACCGAAATCCCAATCGTTTTGCTCTTATAAGTCATCGAATTAGAGTCATCCGTATCAACTAATATCAAGTACTGTGTTCCCCAAGGATCCTTCATCTTTCCGTCCGTATCAGCACCTTCAAGAAAACGCACCGATTTAGGATTCTCCACCAAGGTGTTACTCATTCCGCTCAATGCAGCGAGCAGACTTTTTGAGTCGTCACCCTCAAACGATTTATCACTGGTCGTATTGGCACTTGGCCAACGCCCATACTCCTGCTTGTACGCTTTGACCGCCGACACGATCGCCGTCAACTCCCCCTTCGCCTTTGCTTTCATCCCCGATTCAATCGCCTTCGGAACTGCGACTGAAATCAGTCCAACCAACAACCCGATGATCGTGACCACCACCAGCAACTCCACCAATGTGAAGGCTCCTTCTCTAGCTTTTGAAGCAATCCCTCTCTTCCTATTTTGTTGATGCATATTCATGTTCTACCACCTAGCCCCCCCCCTCGCCATAAAATACACCCCCCCCTCGCGAACTTCCTTTTTCTTCCCGCCTATCCCTAAAATGGTGTCAGACACGTGTCTGACACCAATCAAAAATATCACCGCAACTTTTTCCTATATCTCAAGTTTAATCCTCTATGGGAAGACCCTTACGCAGATACAACCCACACACTCTGCTTCACATTTGTAATCGCGGTTCGCGACAAGAAGAAATTTTTTCCGACCCCTACGACTTCAGCCATTGCGAGCAGATTCTCCATCATGCCATCTCCCAACATTCTGTCTCTCTTCTCTGCTACTGCTTGATGCCCAACCACTGGCACCTGCTTGTCTTAATAAATGAAACCTGCGACCTCTCTAAAATGATAAAAATGTTCACCTCGAGTCAGGCAAGACAGTGGCGCTGGCGACACGAAACGGTTGGCAAAGGTGCCGTCTACCAAAACCGCTACCGGTCTCACGAAGTCGCCCGCGGACGCGGATTTTTAAAAGTAGCCCACTACATCGAAAGAAACGCCTTCACCGCTGGCCTCTGCCCTTCTCCATCTCACTGGCCTTGGGGAAGCGCCTGCCCACAATCCCAGCTTCTTTCTATTCTATCCCCTTGGCCTCAAGAAAAACCCGAAAATTGGCATAATCTTCTCCTCCGCCCACCTTCACCCCATCTAGCGACCGAAATCGCCACCGCCCTCCGTAGCGGCAAACCCTTCGCACCCAGCCCAATCTCAGTTTCCTAAGCCCCAGGACCGAACGAGATAAAATTCCCCCGCCCGCCCCAAAATCTCCCACCGCTTGCTGTCAAACTCCTCGCGAAAAACTTCTCGCAAAGTAACTCCCTCCACCCTCTCCCCTGCCCCCAATCCTCTGCGTAAATCATCCGGCTTCTCAAACAATCTACGCCCCGCCTCTTCCGAGACGTTGACCACCACATCCGCATCCCCCCGACTAATCCACACTTTCCGATCCAACGTGAAAATAAACCCCGACGCCCTCGCTCGATAAATAAAAAGCCTCGCCGGCATCCGCTTCTCCACTAACCGAGCCAAAGAACACACACTCGCCTGTCTTCCCAGCAAATCATTGATCCTCTGCATCTCCCCACTCGCCCCATGCCAGAGCAAGAACGCTAATCCTGCCACCCAACCCACTTTCACCAGCACATCCCCTTTCCTAACTTTTATCCACCACGCAAAAATCAAAATCACCGCAAGACCTGTCGCCCCACCTAAGTACATCGCAGACGGAACCGCCACCTCCGCCTCACTCCAAAAATACCGCACCGCCCACAACCCAGGACCCACCAACCCCAAAAGAGTTAAAGCCATACCCCAACCCAATTTCTCCCAAACCCCACCCAACCCACGCTTCAGCCCCATTGCCAAAGCCAACGCCAACGCCGGGTAGATCGGTAGAATATACGTCAGCAATTTCGATCCACTACAACTCACCACCATAAACGGAATAACGATCGCACCACCCAGCGCCCACTGCGCCGACGTCAAAGAGTTCTCTTTTATTTTTTTCCATGTCGCGTTTCCTAATCCGAGCAAAAATCCCGTCCACGGCACCGTCCCAATCGCCAAAATCGGCAGGAAAAACCACCACGGTTTCGAACGCCCATGCGTAGTGCTGGTAAAACGCTCCACTAACTCATATCCCAAGAAATATTTCCACAACTCAGTGTACTTCAGGCAAACCACCACAAACCAACTCAGCGCCACCCCAAAAGTCAGCGCCATCCCGCTTTTCCACGGAAGAGTCAGCTTTCCCCCGCTCCTTCTTGCCGACCACCCCCACAGCCATGCCGCCGAGAGCGGAACCACCCAAGCCATCGGACCTTTAGCCAAAAATCCTATCCCCATACAAAAGAAAAATAGATAACCCCACCCTCTCCCCCTCCCACCCAACCCCACCTCCACCAAACAAGCCATCGCTGCCGTCACCCAAAACGTCAGGCTCATATCCAGCGTGATCTGCCGCCCAAGCGCATACGGTTCCACCATCGATGCCAAAATCAAAGCCGCCATCCACCCCACTTTCCGCCCTCCCACTCGGCAACCCATCCAACCCACCAGCCAGATAATTCCCACAAAGGCCAAGGCCGAAGGCAACCGCGCCGTCCACTCCGAAACCCCAAAAAGTCGCATCCCCACCGCACTAATCCAGTAGACAAGCGGTGGCTTGTAAAATTGCTCAATTCCATTGAGCCGAGGAATCAGAAAATCCCCGCTCGCCGCCATCTCCCGCCCAATCTGGGCAAACCTCCCCTCATCAGGTTCCAGTAATCCAAATGAACCCAAAAAAGGAAAGGCCACCGCCACCGCTAGAACCAAAAGTAGGACGCGTTCCTTCCATTGAGGCCGATTTTCCATCTCCCGATCCTGCCAAAACTTTTCCATTGATCCAAGCTCGAGCCTTGAATCACTCCTCCATTCCATCAATCATCATCTTCTATGTGCGGCATTGCTGGATTCACCACCAACCGACACCACCCCGCTAAACCGGAGGCGGCCCTCTCCGCTATGACCAACGCCCTTCTTCATCGCGGGCCCGACGCCGAGGGCGCCTACACTGATCCCGCCGTCCGCCTCGGCCACCGCCGCCTCAGCATTCTCGATCTCGCCGGCGGAGCCCAGCCCATGTCCTCCGCAGATGGCCGCTGGCATATCGTTTTTAATGGGGAGATTTATAACTACCTCGAACTCCGTCGCGATCTCGAAGCCCGCGGAGCCACCTTCCGCACCCAGTCCGATACGGAAGTCCTCCTGCAAGCTTGGGCTGAAGACGGGGCCGACTGTCTGCCTAGACTCAACGGCATGTTTGCCTTCGCCATCTGGGACTCACGCGAGAAACGCCTCGTCCTCGCTCGCGATCCCCTGGGCATCAAGCCGCTCTACTACGCCAACTATCGTGGCGAACTTCTTTTTGCCTCCGAACTGCGCTCTCTTCTCCGTTACCCCGATTTTCGGCCCGGCCTCGATCCATCCTCCGTTAACAAGTATCTCGCCTTCGGCTATATCCCCGCTCCCTCAACCGCCTATGCCGGCGTCCGCAAACTCGAGCCCGGCCAAATGGTCACCTGGTCACCCGCAGGTCGCCAAACTGAATATTTCTGGGATCTGCCCATTGAGGACAATCCTGTCGGAGCAGGAACTTTCGATGAATCCGCTAAAACCACCCGCGACCTCCTCCGCGAAGCTGTCCGCTACCAGCTCCGTAGCGACGTAGAAGTCGGTATTCTTCTCAGCGGTGGCATCGACTCAAGCGCCGTCGCCGCCCTCGCCGCTCCTCTTGCGGGTCGCAAGCTCCACTCCTTTTCCATCGGCTTCCAGGAAGCTTCTTACAACGAACTTCCCTTCGCCGAGGAAGTCGCCCGTAAAGTTGGCACGCAACATCATCACCAAACTCTCACCGCAGGAGATGTCGTAGGCGCCTTGCCAAAAATTTATCAAGGACTCGATGAGCCTCTCGGCGATGCCTCTTTGGTTCCCAGCTGGTTTCTAGCTCGCCTCGCAGCCGGTCGAGTCAAAACCGTTCTCGGTGGAGACGGTGGGGATGAACTTTTCGCAGGATATCCCAGCTTTCAAGCTCATCTTCTTGTCGAACGCCTCTCCTTTCTCCCTATCGGCATCCGCGACGCCATTAACCATATTCTCCAACGACTCCCGGTATCTCATAACTACAAGAGCGTCCCGTTCATTCTCGCTCAGCTTCTTAAAGGACTCGGCCTGCCTCCCGAAATCCGCTTCCTCCTTTGGATGGGCGCATGCGGCAATACCGAGCGTAATGATCTACTATCCCCAGATATCCGCAACGAACTCCAACGACATAACCCCTTTGAAGATGTCACCCGACTCGTTCG
>CAMCDO010000098.1 GCA_945873585.1 Verrucomicrobia subdivision 6 bacterium
GCCATTTTTAAGGGTAAAATGCCCAAGATGCCTTTTGCGGCAGAAAACATGCCGACCGAGCAACCGATTGCGACGCCACCCCCAACGGATGAGGTAGTGCCAGAGGAGAGTCGCCCTGAAGACATGATGCCAGAGGAGACTCCTGCGGCAGAGGAGTCAGCTCCCCCTTTGGAGATGATGACTGTTCCTGGAGGGGCAAATTGGGCTCCTGCGATACCGAAGGATATGAAAACATCCCTGACGGGATCTGTGGGGGGAACGGGAACAGGGACGGGCACGGGTACAGGAACGGGAAAAGGGACGGGGCGGGCGGGGGTAAAGTTGTTTGGCATTACGGTGGAGGCAAAGAAGTTGGGGGTATTGGTGGATATTTCAGGATCGATGCAGCAGTACATTCCTAAGGTGATGGACGAAATCTTTAAAAGCTTTCCTGATGCCGATGTAGTTTTTATGAACGGATGTGGGGTGGAAGATTGGGATGAGGCCTTGAAAAACTGGACGGTGACGAACGATCTGCAGCAAAAAACAGCGAAAGAAAACAAAACTAAGTTTTTTGGTCCCAGAAGCATGCCGAAACCGCAGGTGGTGAGATTTAATAGTGCTGAAGCATCTGACAGTCCGACGATCCGCGGAACGCAATCGTACGGTGGATTTCGCAAGGATTACCCAGAGCTGTATGACAAACTTGCTAAACGGAATAACACGTGGATGGTTACAAGCTTTTCAGATTCGCATGCTGGTGGTTTGGCGTTTGAACAGTTGGCCCGAAGAAAAGTGCAGGCGATCTACTGGTTTGCAGATTTTGCAGATCCGATAACAGGAAAAGCTGGGGATGATGCGGCTAAAATAGTTTTAGATAACAACATGGAGGTCATCATTCACTCGACAAGAGGGGTTGGAAAAGTGGGCGATTGGCTGGCTAAAGTCAAAGGCCAGGTCGTTCAGACAAAGCTCTAATATTTCTGGGTAGGTATTGTCTTGAGCTGAGGTGCCAGACAGCAGAGTGGCACGAAGTTAGAAAAGCGGGGATTAGGCGGGAGGGACGTAGTCCTTGGGGCCACCCAGTTTCATGAATTTGGCGTGGACGATGAGGCCGATGAAGATGGCGAGAAAAGCTAAGGTGGAGGAGGCGATAAAAGTGAGGCGGTAGAACTTCTGCGTGAAATCGATTAGTTGTCCGACGATAGGACCGGCCGTCATGATGCCGAGGCCAATGAACATGTTCAGCGCGGAATAAAATTGGGAGAAGTTTTCTTTTGGGAACATTCGGAGGGGGAGGGATGCAGAGCTGGTAAACCAAGCTCCAGAAAGAATTCCATGAAGTACAAAAAAGACGGCAAAGGTTTCTGGATTGGTGGAGAAGATAGCGCCAGCAGCTGTGACGAGGGCGTAGAGTGAAATCACCACGAGGGAGGTGCGGAGGGGATGAAACTTATCCGCCAGCATTCCGAGTGGATAGGAGAGGACTAAGGAACAACCGTAGGTGAGGGCGAGGCATTTTCCATAGAAGCCCATATCCATGGCGAGACTTTTGGCGAAGTAGACGCTGAAATGGTTGACGCCAATGAAAGCGATCCAAGGAAGTGCGATGGAGACGAAAACCCAGAGGTAGTAGGACTTGCTGAAGCATTCGTGGAAGTAGGTGCGGGCGGCGACAAAGAAGTTACCTCCACCCGCTTTCGGTATGGGGGGGGGAGCGTATTCCCCCTCCTTAACTTTGAGGCACATCATGGTAAAGCTGAGTCCATAGACGAGGCCGATGCCGAGAAAAACTAGGGGAAAATGTTCTTCCGCTTTACCGAAGATAAAATAGTTAAAGAGGATGCTGGCAATGAGGCTGATCGCTCGAAAGACGCCGTAAAACCTTCCTAGGAGGGAGCTCGGGACGACGTCGTTGATTAAGCCATAGAAAACCGCATTGGCCACGACGGTGGCGAGTTCGAAAACTCCCCAGCCTAATGCGATGATGATTAGGGTGCAGGTGGAAAGTCCTGGAGAAGATTGGCCTAAGAGTTGATGGAGGCCTTGGCCGAGGACAGGGCTAAAGGCAACTGCCACCATCGAAAGAACGACAAAAGGAATATGGATAGCGAGGAAGGGAATTCGGCGGCCCCAACGGCTGCGATATCGGTCGCTCCGATAACTGACAATTGGTCCGATGAGCAGAATGAGACCGTAGGGCAAGGTGGCGATGAGTAGACTGGAGACAAAATTAGAAGCGCCAAACTTTTGAAAGAGAAGCTGCATGACGCTTGGGACCGAGCGGTCGCGCATCGACCAGGCGACATCTCCCCAAAGGAGCCAGAAGGTGAGGGTGGCGAGTCCGATGCCAGTGTAGGCGAGGGTTCCTACCTGCCATTTCCCACGGGTGGCAGAAGATGAAGGAGCAGGGGAAGAGACGGTTTGGCTCACGGCGAGAGTTTAGCGATCGACTCTTGCGCCACCGCCACCGATAAGTTTTTCAACTTCGGAAAGGGAGGCCATCGAAGTGTCGCCAGGAGTGGTCATAGCGAGAGCTCCGTGGGCGGCGCCATATTCGACAGCCTTCTGTGGGTCTCCGAATTTTAAAAAGCCGTAGATGAGGCCTGAGGCAAAGCTATCTCCGCCCCCGACCCGATCCATGATTTCTAGATTTGGGCGTTGTTGAGATTCATAGAATTTCCCGCCGGCCCAGAGAATCGCGCTCCAATCGTTGATGGTGGCCGATTTCACTCCCCGCAGGGTAGTGGCGATGGCTTTGAAATTAGGATACTCCTTGGCAGCTTGTTCGATCATCTTGTGAAAGCTGTCTTTTTCGAGATGGGTAAGATTTGTGTCAGTCCCTTTCACCTCGAGGCCAAGACAAGCGGTAAAGTCCTCTTCGTTTCCGATCATCACGTCCACGTTCTTGGCGATCTTCTTATTCACTTCTTGGGCTTTTTTCTGGCCGCCGATTCCTTTCCAAAGAGAGGGACGGTAGTTGAGATCGTAGGATACGACCACGCCGTGCTTGCGAGCGGCAGTGGTGGCTTCGATGACAAGGTCAGCAGTGCTTTGACTGAGGGCGGCAAAGATCCCTCCCGTGTGGAACCAGCGAGTTCCGTGTTTTCCGAAAATCAGATCCCAATCGAAATCACCCGGCTTGAGTTGGGAGACGGCGGTGTGACCGCGATCGGAGCAACCGACGGCCCCGCGAACTCCAAACCCGCGCTCGGTAAAGTTTAGTCCGTTGCGAACTGTCCGACCGATGCCGTCATAAGTACTCCATTTAAGTAGGGAGGTATCGACACCGCCTTGTAGGATGAAATCTTCAACAAGTCGGCCGACATCGTTATCGGCGAAGGCGCTGAGCAGGGCAGTGCGCAGACCGAAGCAGCGACGGAGTCCACGGGCCACATTATATTCGCCGCCTCCTTCCCAAGCGCGGAAGGAGCGAGCGGTGCGGATGCGGCCTTCGCCTGGATCGAGACGGAGCATGACTTCGCCCATGGAAATCTCATCGAACCGACATGATTCAGCGGGTTTAAGATTGAAAAGGCTCATGATTTAGCTCCGGTGGTGATTTGGATAGCTTCCTTGGTGAGACGAGCGATGGTTTCCCACTCTGCCGCCTGAATGTACTTCTTGTCGACAAACCAAGATCCCCCCAGAGCGGCGACAGATTTAAGGGCAAGGTAGGGGGCGATGTTATTGAGCTGTAACCCGCCTGTGGGAATGAAGCGTACACCAGTGTGGCCGTAGGGTCCTTCGAGTGCTTTAAGGTAGGTGGCGCCGCCTGCCTGCTCAGCGGGAAAAAACTTTTGGATTGAGCAGCCGAGCGAAAGGCCTTTCTGGATTTCGCTGGGAGTAGCGATGCCAGGAACAAAGGTGAGTTTTGCTTTTTGGGCAGCGAGCACGACTTTTTCGTCCAAGCCTGGGGCTAATCCGAATTGTGCACCTGCATCGGCGGCTTTTTTGACCTGATTTGAATCCAGTAGAGTACCTGCGCCTACGAGCATTTTGGGACACTGCTTGGCGATTTGGTGAATCGATTCCTCCGCCGCCGCCGTCCGAAAAGTGATCTCGATGACTCCGAGACCAGCGGATAGGAGAGTTTGGGCGAGATCCACTGCACGTGAAGCGTCATCGATCACCACCACGGGAACGAGTCGGCGTTCGAGAAGGCGGTGCGTGAGGTCAACGCTCATGGGAGATTAGATTAAGCCAGCTTGGGCACATCAAGCCAGCGCCGTTCGGCCCACGATTGCAGGCCGAGTTCGGCTAGCTGGACACCTTTCGCGCCCTCGTGAAGTGACCAGGGGAATGGATCGTTGAGTACGACGTGACGCAAGAAAAGTTCCCACTGAACTTTGAAGGCGTTGTCATAGATTGCATTGGTCGGTTGGGTGGTCCATCCGTCCATGTAGGCGACGGGACTATCTTGGTCGGGGTTCCAGAGGCAGCGAGGGGTGGCGGAGTTGTCCTGCACCGTACAGTTGCGAAGACCTGCGACGGCGGAGCCATCAGTCCCGTCGACCTGCAAAGTCAGCAGGTCGTCTCGCTTTACCCGGACGCACCACGAGGAGTTAAAGTGGCAGATGACTCCGTTCTTGAGTTCGAAGGTGGCATAGGCGGAGTCGTCGGCTGTGCACTTGTATGGTTTTCCGTTTTCGTCCCAGCGTTCGGGAAGATGGGTAGCGCCAAGACAGGAGAGGGACTTGATATCTCCGAAGAGATTCTGAATTACGTACTGCCAGTGGCAAAGCATGTCGACGATGATGCCACCGTCGTCTTCCTTGCGATAATTCCAGGACGGGCGTTGGAGCTTTTCGAACTTCCCTGGGAATACCCAGTAGCCGAACTCTCCGCGGACAGAGAGGATTTTACCGAAGAATCCGGTGTCGATGAGGTA
>CAMCDO010000099.1 GCA_945873585.1 Verrucomicrobia subdivision 6 bacterium
TTTCGCCTTATTGGTTTGCAAGCCTCCGATGAAGTGCCACTCCCCGCCCATCGGCATCTCAGGAATCTTCACCCTCGCCTCCTGCACCCGATTCTCCCCAAAAAGCCGATGCCCCAACTGCCAGATCATCCGGATTTTTTCCGAATCCATTTTTTTGCTTACCGCCAAAAGCCTCACCCCTTGGGGATCCCTGCCCGCCCTCTCCGCCGATAAGCGTATCTGCTCCTGCAGTCCATGATAGTTTTCCTCAAGAGATAGGCCCATGATTAGATATCCTTAGTTTGCATCATGGATAAGGAGTGATAATAATGGACTCCTTATGCAAGTTGAGTCATTCCGTGTTTTTCGTGACCTTGTCGAAGGCCATTCATTTAGTCGCGCAGCCACACTCAATGGTATTACCCAGTCCGCGGTCAGCCAGCAACTTCGTTGCCTCGAACAACGCCTGCGGGTGCCTTTACTCGAGCGCACCAGTAAGAAATTTATCCTCACCCGCGAGGGCCAACTCCTCTACGAGACCAGCCGAGAAATCATCACCCACTTTGAACACTTTCGCCACCAGCTCGAAGAAATGCGGAATATTATTTCAGGCACCATCCGCCTTATCGCTGTCCCCAGCCTCGGCCTCCACGAACTCCCCCCCTACATCAAAGATTTTTTACGTACCTACCCGCGCGTCAAAATTCAGGTCGATTATCGACGCTCCAACGAAGTCTACGAATCGGTCCTCGCAGGAGAAGCTGATGTGGGATTCGTCGCTTTTCCCTCCCCGCGCAAAGGTCTCAAGGTGGAAACCTTTAAAAAAGACACCCTTCATATCATCTGTGCCCCAGGGCATCCCCTCCTCAAGCTCGGACCCGTCGACTTATCCAAACTGGCCCAGACAAAAATTATCTCACTCGCCCCCGAAATGCCCACCCGCCAAGGTCTCGACCGAATTCTTGCCACCCGTGGCCTCAAGTTTCAACCGATGATGGAGTTTGATAACGTCGAAACCCTCAAACAAGCTGTCGAAATCAACGCAGGGATAGCCTTCCTCCCCCACTCTGCCATTGCCGCAGAAGTGGCTTCTGGCGCCCTCGTCGTCCTGCCTCACCAAGGTCCTGAAATTATTCGCCCCCTCGGTATCGTCTCCCGCGCCAGTCGCGTCGTCTCCCCTGCGGTAAAACGTTTTCTCAAAGCTCTCAAAACCCCCCGTAAAACCAGTGCCCCTCTCTCTTCTGAGCCCCTCCTAGCCCCCTCCTCTCCATGACCAGTTCCACCCCCGCCATGACCCCTCAAGCCCGTGCCTTTGAAACGATGCGAACCCAAGGTCTCCGTCTGACGTCCCAAAGGAAAACGATCACCGAAGTTGCTTTTGGAAATCGGGAACATTTCAGCGCGGAATCCCTGCTCGCCCGCTCTTGTCGTCGCAATGCCAAGGTGTCCCGAGCCACCGTTTATCGTACTCTCGCTTTCCTCGTACGTGCTGGGCTACTCCGCCAAGTCGGAATTGGCCAATCCTCCCCTCTTTATGATCCCAACTTTGCTGATCATCCCCGACACGGACACTTCGTCTGTGTCGATTGCCATAAAATCGTCGAGTTTCACGACCACTGCTTGGACGTGCGGGAATCGATTGTGACAAAAGATCACGGATTCAGCCCTAAACGCGTGAACTTGCAGATCGAGGCCACCTGTGACGCTCTGCGGGAAAAAGGGGTTTGCCCCCGCAATCCAGCAGGCACGAAATCCCGCTCTAAAAGCTAATTTTCACCCCGGCATACCAGTTGCGTGGCATGGCGGGATCAATTCCATCTCCGCGTATTCGCGCATAATACTGCTTGTTGAACACATTGTTGATCCCAGCCACCACACTGACGTACTCATTCCAAAGCTTCCCCTCTAAGGTCAGATCCCAAAGATTGTAGGCTGGAATAAAGCGAGAATCGGACCCCGTCAGGTTGTTATCACTGGCATAGCTGTGCCCCACATAGGTTCCCAAAAAGGATGCTTTTACTTTACTTTGCCAGTCATAAACCAAGCCTGTTTTGTAAACATAGTTGGAGAGATACTGCGGGGTTTTCCCCTCATTGGCTCCATTGATAAAGTTCCCGTTTTGCAGCGTCAGGGCAGTGTAAAAATAAAGAGCCCCATACTCTTTGGACCATCCAGCCGTCTTTCCGTCCTGCAAATCCCCCACTCCCATCTGGTCGTGGGCTATCCCGTCGGCGATTCCCACCAGATCCACCTGAAAGAGGAGATCCCAACCATAGACCCGAGATCGGCCCGAATTACTCGTAATATTTACCCCACCCACAGCCGTTTCCCCAATCTGGTTCGAATAGTCGACACAGAATCCACTCGTATCGAAGGTCAGCCACTCGGTGGGAGTTCCCCGGATCCCCGCCTCATAGTTCCAAACCGTGCCCTCCGCCAAATTACCCGACACCCGCTGATTCGGCCCCGTAGGAACCGCTTGGGCAAATGTCGGAGGACGGTACGCTTCCGACACATTCGCATACATGGCCGTCTCCTGGGGGAGCACGTACTCCAAACCTAATCCGATCAGCGGGACAAAATTATTCTGGGTTTGAGTTCCAATCGGTTGGCCTGCTGCAAATTTCGACTGGTTGATCGTCTCATCCACCGACTGCCAAATATTTTCCATGCGAAACCCAGGCACGATCGAAAGATCTCCCACGGTAAACTTGTTCTCCACAAAGAAGGGTGCGTACCAGACCGATCGATCACTCTGGTTGCGAATCTGTCCGGTGTTAGAGGTGGGGGTCAGCCCCTGCTTGTCGGTTCTTGGGGAGGTGGTGTTATAGACCATAAAACCCGCAGTCAGCGTCTGAGACTCGCCCCCCAGATCCCAATCCCATCGCCACCGTGGCTCCATCCCCCAAGTGTAAAACTGCTGAGTTTCCACCTGGTTGCTCTGGAGCGTCGGCAAAGTCCCAAAGCCTCCTCCCTCTTGGCGGCGACTCCACCTGCGATAATAGTCAAACCAAACTCGATAAGAGAAAAAGAGATCCTCTGAGAACTCCGATTCATGAATGGCCGAGACCGCATATCGGCTCAACTGAAACTCGTCGTTAAAACGCGAGGTCGAGTCCCGATCCACATTATAATTCACAGGAGTTCTTGCGGTGTCGTTGTTCAGTCGCAATCCCCCTGGCTCGCCATGACACTCCTCATACCCATTCAACTTAAAATACCAACGGTGCTTGGTATCCGCGTCCAACGCTATCGTAAGATTCCCATTGTTTAAGTCGTACTGGCTGTTGGCCTCTCGAAACCCTTGCGATTGTCGGTGATTGAACCACCCGTAATAGCCGACCTGATCCACGGTACCTCCGACGGAATTGAAGCTGGAAATATAATCGAAGCTTCCTCCCAGGGTGATCGACTCCGCTGTGAACTTTTTATCCAGAGGTGGCTTTCGCATAACAAAGTTAATCGCCCCCGCCGGTTGAGGCCCGTACATCAAAGCGGCTCCCCCTCGGATAAACTCCATACTCTCCATCGGATAGGTCGGCGGAAGGTAGTAGGCTTCGGGATAACCGATCATGTCGGCTTGAATCGGAATTCCATCCTCCAATACCTGAAAGCTTTGTAAGCGGTGAGGGTCGAATCCTCGATACGCCATACTCGCTAAAGGAGTGCTTTCCTCCGGAACGACCAAACCAGGCGTGGTCGCAGTAATCTGCCTCCAGTTATCATCTTTCACCTCAGGAAGGTAGTGAGCATCGATATTGGAAGTTCGCTTTCCCGCATTAATTCTCGTCCCCTCCACATCCGGCAAAAATGGTAGGCGGGTCTGAACATCGTAATCCGCCTCAACCTCCACCTGCTCCAATCTCACTATGTTTACCGCTCCCTCTACGGCCGATTTTTCGGGACTCAATTTTGAAACCTCCTGCCCCAGTGCTACCTCGGCACCAATCGTAAGAATCGAAAAGAACCCAATAAGAAAAGTTCGAACCCTATGCATTGCGCAATAAGATACTGAGACGCATTCTCATAAACAACACTTTTAATGAGATTGTGTCTCATTTTATTCGTGACTCCTAAACCTGAACCAAATAGGGTTTGAAAATGCTAGGCGGGCTGAATTTTGTGGATCTGATGAATCGAGGCGGGGCCCTGATGTGGGTTCTCCTCACCTTCTCCTTTGTCGCTCTGGCTGTCACGGTGGAGCGGCTCCTCACATATGCCTCCTACGGCTATTCCCCAGATCGTTGGCTTCGGTCCCTGCTGCAGACCATAGGTACCTCCGGTTCCGCCGCCGCCCTTGCTCTAGCCGTAGCCTGTCGTCATCCCGTCGCAAGGGTTGTTCAAACGTATCTCGAGCAGCTCGATCGCCCAGCCAAGGTTCGCCAAGACAATGTTCGCCTCACAGGGTCACTCGTTCTCGAGTCGGTAGAGAAAAATCTACGAATCCTAGCCGCTCTCGCTCACCTTTCCCCTTTGGTGGGTCTCCTGGGCACCGTCCAGGGCATGGTGGTGGCTTTTTCAAAAATTGAATCGATCCAAGGGACGGTCAAACCCTCAGACTTGGCAGGAGGTATTTGGGAAGCTCTCCTTACCACCGTTTTTGGACTCCTCGTCGCCATCCCCTGTATGGCTCTCTATCACGCCTTTGAGGGCCACGCGGATAAGATCGCCCGCCGGATGGAGTGGGCCGTCACTGCTCTGGACGATCTTCTGAGTCCCTCCTCCCTCCCCGCTGTCACTACCAAGCCCCGCCAACGCGCCCAAGAAGAAGAGTTTTCCACCGTCCAGTGATCCTATGTTCACCCGACCCAAACGCCTTACCACCTCCATCGATATGGCTCC
>CAMCDO010000100.1 GCA_945873585.1 Verrucomicrobia subdivision 6 bacterium
CCGAGCTACCGCCGTAGCCAACTCCCCCGTCGTAAGCAAAGGACGGGCCCGCATAATTCCTCGGGAGATTTTCCCTGGATCCCGATCCTCTCCCCCCTCACGCAGCAGGCCACGCCATTCAGGCTCTGAAAGATTGTTCACTAAATCCGCCGCCGTCGTTCCGGTTGTCGGATCCATTCGCATATCCAAAGGCCCGTCTTGCTGGAAACTAAATCCGCGCTCCGCCTGATCTACCTGAGGCGAGGAAATCCCCAAATCCAACAGCAACCCATCCACTGGTCCCTCTTTTTCCATGACCTGCGCCAACTGACCAAAATTTGCTCGGTGAAAACAAAACCGATCCGTCCCCACCTCACTCGCTAATGTCTTCGCTGCAACCTCCGCCTCTGGATCCACATCCAAAGCAATCACCCGTGCCCCCCTCGCTAAAAGGGCGCGACTATGCCCGCCACGACCAAAGGTCGCGTCAATCACCGTGCGGCCAGGGGCAGGTTGGAGGATTTCCATAGTCGCTTCCAATAAAACAGGGACGTGTTCCACTCGTTAGATCACCGGGCGAAGCCGGAGGGTTTCCCGTCGTAAAGGTCGCCGTAGTCCCACTAATTCATACGCATTCCGTTTGGGAAGCTTCACGATGCCGTGCCCTTCCACCCGACCTGTTTCATCGCGACGGCAGGAAAAGCCGCACGCCATTTTACTTCTCATCATCTGCTTCCAGTCCATATTCTGCTCCTCCTCAGACGGCCACACCGATCCGACGGTGCGTGCCTCCCGGGCCCGCCCATCGGAATCAGTTCCGGCAGTCGGTTCGGTTCCTTTTCTCCTCCATCGGGAGGAGATCCCAGCAACGGGCCACCTGCTCGCGGACTTTCCGCCGAGGGTGGGATTCCGAATCCTGGAAAGGGACATTCAAGGCCATCCTCATCACAAACCTGCATCCTTCGCTACCTGCTCAAAGGTAGTCGCCGCCGGAGCCATCTTCGTCCAACGCCTAGGCTCCCAAACCTGAAAGTGATCCAAGCATCCAATCAAGACCGCTTCCCGACCCAAAGCCGCGTGCTGCCGGAATTTTTCACGCAACATAATTCTTCCCTGTTGATCAGGCTCCGCCGATTGAATCACACTCGCCAATTTCTCCAGACTCTTTCGTTTTAAATCCGAAGAGGAAGTTCCATCCGCCGCCAATTTCTCCATTTGCCGACCTAGAAAACTTGCAGGGTAAACTCGTAGACACCCTTCCTCCGACGGCATCACTAAAAATCTTTTCTCGAAAGCTTCTCCCCTCCACTCCGCAGGCACGGAAATTCGACCCTTGGAATCCAAGGAAAACTCAAACCGATCCGTATAAGCCTCTTTCATCGGTGTATGTATTTGCTAGCCACAAACAAACATATTTAACCTCATTTACCCATTTCTACCCACTCCACACCACCAGGTCAACTCTTATTTCGCTTAATTTACTGCTCCTCAACCCCTCACCGCTCCCCTGCCCTAATCAGGCCACCCAGCCCACAAGCACCCAAAGATTAAATTCAGCCTTCTCCTCTTCCTGTCTTGCTCCGAGCCCAAAGTTTTACCATTCTCAGCACTTATGTCAGATGTCCTCCGCAACCCCGCCGAAGAACCTCAGATTCTCCCAGCCCAAGCCCCCGCTTGGCTCAAGCCCAGCACCATCGTTCCTATCGCAATTCTCCTCTGCGCCGGCACCGCCGTTCTTCTATGGCAAATCTCAAAATCCGAAAAAGCTCGGACCGAATCTAATCTCCTCCTCGCCACCCAACCTGGCGCCACCACCTGGGCCACCCTCATCCAAAAATACCCAGGCCAACCCGCCACTGCCCTCGCTCTACTCGAATCCGCTGCCGAGGCCTCCACCCAAAAAGATCCTCGGAAAGCTGCCAGCCTCTACGAACAGTTCCTCCGCGATTTCCCTAAACACCCCCTCGCCTCCTCCGCCCGCTTCGCCCAAGCCAATCAACTCGCCTCCGCTGGCGATCGCGCCATCGCCCAAACCCTCTACCTCCGCATTCTCACCGATCGCCCTGTCGACCCTTTCCGCACTGGCGCCGCCATCGGCCTCGCCCATCTCCAAATTCAGGAAAATCGACCCGAAGCCGCTCGCCAAGTCCTCAACGATATCCTCGCCGCCAATACCGGGAGCGCTTTCCTCCCCGACGCTCGCGCCCTACTCGAAACCCTTCCCCCCGCCCCCTCTCTCGCCACCCCCAGCACTCCCCCAGCTCCCGTCTCTCAGCCCCCAGCTAAATAACGCTCCGCGTCGATCGCGGCCATGCACCCCATGCCCGCCGCGGTGATCGCTTGCCGATAAACCTTATCCGCACAATCTCCCGCTCCAAAAACTCCCTCTACACTCGTCCGACTCCCGGGCCCCAACTTCAAATACCCAGCCTCATCCATCGCCAACCGCTTTTGAAAAATCTGCGTGTTCGGCACGTGCCCCACCGCAATAAAAACTCCCGTACACGCCACTGTCGAACTCTTCCCCGTCACTCCACTCTTCACCTTCACACCCGTCACTCTCCCCTCCTTCATCCCCTCCACACTCTCCACCTCCGCATTCCAGATCGGCTCAATCTTGGGATTGCCCAACGCCCGGTCTGCCATGATCTTCGACGCCCGCAACTCCCCTCGTCGGTGCACCAGATAAACCTTCGAGGCAAATCTCGTCAAAAATGTCGCCTCCTCACACGCCGAATCTCCACCCCCCACTACCACCACCGGCTGATCCCTAAACATCGGTAAAGCTCCGTCACACGTCGCACAGTATGTCACCCCCTTCGTCTCCAACTCCTTTTCCCCAGGCACCCCCAAATGCCGATGCCCCGCCCCTGTCGCCACAATCAAAACCCGCGCCTCTATTTCCCTCTTTCCCGCCCGAATCTGATGTACCGGCCGACCCAACTTCACCTCATCCGCCAATACCCCAAACTCCACCTCCGCCCCAAATTTCTGCGCCTGCTCCATCATCTGCATCATCAAGGTCGTCCCATCAATCCCCTGCGGAAACCCTGGAAAATTCTCTACCACTGAAGTCGTTGTTAGCAATCCACCCGTCTGCGCCCCCGTCAAAACCAAAGGCTTCAGATTCGCCCGCGCCAAATAGAGCGCTGCCGTCCAACCCGCACACCCACTTCCCAAAATAACTACATCATGCATCCCGTCTTGATACCTCCTCCCTCCCTCTGCGTCCAACATCCTTCCACCCTTTTTCACAATCCCCATCGTTTTTCTGTAAAAAAGTCTCCTTCTTCACCTCCCACCCGCGACCACTTCTCTATGACTTCCACCGATAAGCTCGACGAAATCTTCCGCATGCAAGACCTCCTCAATAAAAAAATTGGAGTGGATCTTGCCAACCTCTCCCCAGACGAAAAAACCAAATGGGCCCTCAACTACTCACGCGCCATGACCCAAGAACTCGCCGAGCTCGTCGATAGCTTCCCCTGGAAATGGTGGGCCAAATACCAGAAACTCGACGAGCAAAACGCCCGCGTCGAAGTCGTCGACCTCTTTCACTTTCTCGTTTCCCTCGCCCAAACCCTCGGCATGACCGCCGAGGATATTTACCAAGGCTATGTGAAGAAAAACGAAGTTAATCACGCCCGCCAAGAATCAGGCTACGCCGTCAAAGACCACGCCGACTCCAAACACATCTAACCTCCAACCCTTCGTAACTCCGCAGAACTGCGGGACGCTGGAAATTTAAACTCATCCACCGGTAGGGCGCATCATCCCTGATGCGCCGATTGAACCACTCAATACTCCTACCCCAATCCGACTTTTATCGTCGGCAAGCCTGTCGTGTTCGCTCTTAAAGCGAGCGCAGAAAGAGGAGGATGGCCGCACGGTCGCTGGCCGACATGGTGCGGAATTTTTCCTTGGACGTCGTAGCCTCGCCACCATGCCAGAGGATAGCCTCCTCGATCGTGCGTGCGCGACCATCGTGCAGGTAGCCTTCGCCGCCGCTAACCCCCGCACTGAGGCCAATGTTCCAAAGGGGCGCTGTGCGCCACTCCGCAGCAGTCGCCCCTCCCTCCTCGTCCATGTTGTCGGCTAACCCGGGCCCCATGTCGTGAAGAAGGAGGTCGGTGTAAGGATGGATGGTCTGGCTACGCAGTTCGGCCATCGGATGGTAAGCACTTGTGGAGAAGCTCGGAGCATGACAAGCCACGCAAGAGGCCGAGGTGAAGAGTTGCTTGCCGCGCACCACTTCCGGATCCAAAAAGTTGCGCTGCGCACCCACTCCGAGCAAGGCGACGTAGCGTGACATCTGGTCGAGTTCGGTCGCCGTGATCTCCGAGGTAGCCGCAGAGGTCTCACCGTCAAACACGGGGAAGAGCGCGCTGGCCACTCCCATGTCGTGGTTTAGCGCATAGGCGATCTGGTGAATAACCATGGACTGGTTGGCTTTGGGGGTGAACCTACCCAAACGGAGAATGAGGGAATTATTCGGATCTGGCACGTAATTGACTCTTCCGGAGATGCCGTCGGCATTGGCATCGCTTGGATCAGCTAAGGCAAGGACCGCACTTTCCGATACTGCTTCGAGCAGTCCGAGTCCGACCAAAGCTGGTGCCACCCGAAGGGAATAATACGAGGGAATTACCCCAGAGAATTGTAACAGCGGTTTGCGCAACGTGTAGGATGCGCCATCGCCATAGGTCCCGTTCTCCGTGGTGAACCCAGCAAGGACGACGCCCGCTTCGGCA
>CAMCDO010000101.1 GCA_945873585.1 Verrucomicrobia subdivision 6 bacterium
GCCGAAGGCGCTCGAAACCTTCCTCGAATTTTGAGCTCCCCTACGCGGAGTGACTTTTGGGCAAAACGATTATGGATCCGCACCAAAGCCCGATCTCCACCCCTTCGCACCTCCGCAATTATTTTTTCCACTGCCGCCCGCACTCGCCCGTCCGGTTCAGGAGTACGCGTCAGCTCCGCCAACACCTTGGCCGCATCTTTTCTCTTACTCGTATCGACGATTCTCATAAATAAACTACTCCCACTCAATCGTGGCCGGTGGCTTGGAACTAATATCCAGCACCACCCGATTAATCCCCTTCACTTCGTTGCAAATCCGATTCGAAATCCGTCCCAACAAATCCCCAGGTAGCCGCACCCAATCCGCCGTCCTCCCATCCTTACTTTCCACCACCCGAAGGGCCACCGCATTGTCGTACGTCCGCTCATCCCCCATCACCCCCACACTCCGACAAGGCAAGAGAACCGCAAAACTTTGCCAAACCCGATAGTACCATCCTGAGGCTTTCATCTCCTCCACCACGATCGCATCCGCTTCCCGCAAAATCGATAGTTTTTCCTCCTCGATCGCTCCCAAACAGCGCACTGCTAGCCCCGGCCCTGGGAACGGTTGCCGCCAGACCATCTCTTTCGGTAAACCCAATACCGCCCCCACCTTGCGCACCTCATCTTTAAAAAGCTGCCGCAACGGTTCCACCAAGCCCAACTTCATTCGCTTGGGCAAGCCTCCCACATTGTGATGACTCTTAATCAAAGACGCAGGATTGCCCGCAATCGGCACGCTCTCAATCACGTCCGGATACAGCGTCCCTTGAGCCAAAAACTGGGCTCCACGACCCACCTTCTTCGAAGCCTCGTTAAAAACGTGAATAAATTCCCGTCCGATGATCTTTCTCTTCCTCTCCGGATCCGACACCCCCCGTAATCTCCGCAAGAACCTCGCCCGCGCATCAATCACCGTCAGATTAAAATGCCGGTGCTTACCAAAGATTCTCTTCACGCTGGCCACCTCATCTTTTCGCAATAACCCGTTATCCACAAAAATACACCGCAACCGACTGCCAATCGCCCGGTAAAGCAACGCCGCCGCCACGCTCGAATCCACCCCCCCACTCAATCCCAGAATCACTCGACCCGTCCCCACCTGCTCCCGCACCTCCGCCACCGCTTTTTTCAGAAACGAACCCATCGTCCAAATTCCTCGGCAACCACAGATTTTTGTCAGAAAATTACCGAGAATCTTCTGCCCTTTCGGAGTGTGAGAAACCTCAGGATGAAACTGTAACCCGTAGATATCCCCCTTCCGCACCACCGCATAAGGACTGTTCTCCGTTGTCGCCACCGAGACAAAGCCACGCGGCAACCGCGTCACCCGATCCCCGTGACTATTCCAAATCTCCAGCTGATTCGGCAACCGATCCAGCAAAGGACACGCCCGCTTCCGCCGCAAGATTCCCCTGCCATATTCCCGCCTCGTTCCCCGCGCCACCTGCCCCCCGAACTCCTTCACCAAAAGCTGCATTCCATAGCAGATCCCCAAAATCGGAATTCCTAAATGAAATATCTTTCGATCCATCTTGGGTGCGTTTTTTCCGTAGACGCTGGCGGGCCCTCCGCTCAAAACAATCCCCTTCGGCCTTAGCGCCAACACTTTCTTCGCCGAAATCGTGTGAGGAACAATCTCCGAGAAAACCTTTGCCTCCCGAATCCGCCGAGCAATCACCTGGGTATACTGGGATCCAAAATCAAGGATCAGCACGCGCTCGGGGATCGAAGAAACAATCTTTGCTGGCTTCAAGGGTACTACTTCACCTCTTCCTTCAGAATCGTCAAGCCCCAGTGCGTACTTCTTCACAAGAACTACCACCAATCAACTTTCTCCCCGCCCTACGTATTGCTCATCCCTGAGCAATCCGCTTTAACTTCCCTGTGCCCTGTCCGTCCATCCGCGCCGCCGTCCTCGACCTCGGTTCCAACACCTTCAAACTTCTCCTCGCCGAACAGTCCGGTTCCACCCTCCACATCCATCACGAAAAAGCCTATCCCGTACGCCTTGGCCAAGGTGTCGCTCTCACTGGAAAAATCCGGCATGCCACCTGCCTTCGTGCTCTCCGACTCCTCACCCGCCTCCAACGTAAAATCCTCCTTTTCCATCCCGACAAAGTTCTCGCCGTCGCCACCGGCACTCTTCGCCTTGCCCGCAATCGCCAATCCTTCCTTCTTCCAGCCTCTCGCATCCTTGGGCGAAAGATTTCCCTACTCACCGGCCGCACCGAAGGTCGCCTCATCGCCCTCTCCGCACGCCAACTCGCCTCCACCCGCTCCCCCCGATTTCACATCGACCTCGGCGGGGGAAGCCTCGAAGTCATCGACTCCCGTCATCCCTCCCGCCCAACAATCTTCAGCCTCAATCTCGGGTGCGTCGCCATTCGCGACACCCTACTTCCCCAGCATCCTGCTTCCGCAAAGACTTGGCTCAACGCCACCACCCAAATTCAAAAAGCACTAAAGAAAATTCACCGCCCTGCCCGCCCAACCCACGCCAGCTTTTCCGGCGGCACCGGTCACGCCTACGCCTGTCTTCTCCAAGGCAAAAATATCAAGGCCCGCCGGCTCGAGGGGTTTCGCCTTCAGCTCACCAAGCTTGATTCTCTCATCGATCAAATTCGTCCCCTCACCCTTTCCCACATCCGCCGCCTGCCTGGCATGCCTGCCGATCGCGCGTCCGTCGCTCTCTCCGCGTTTCTCGTCCTGCGAGAAACCATGGTCCGCCTTCAGCTCAATTCCGTCCAACTCACCACCCACGGATTGCGCTACGGAGTTTGGCTCGACCAAATCGCTCTTGTACCCCTGAAAAAGATTATCCGATGATTCCAACTTCCCCCGCCATTCAGGAGGCCCACACCTTTATGAAAAAATATGAACGCGATCCCGCTCACGTTCAGCACGTCACTCTCTGGGCGGCTTTTCTTTTCCGTGAACTCCAGGCCCTCCACCAACTCTCGTCCACCGATGGGGAACTCCTCATCATCGCCTCCCTCCTTCATGACACCGGTTGGTCCTGCGCCACAGAAGAAAAACCTCACCACAAGGAATCGGCCCGCCTCATCCGCGAACACTCATGGAATAATCTTACCAAAAAGCAATCCACCCTCGTTGCCCTCCTCGCCCGCTATCACCGCAAAGCTCCCCCCTCCCCTCTGCACCAGCGCTATCAAAATCTACCCAAAGAGCGGAAGCAGGCCCTGCAACACCTCGCAGGTATCCTCCGCGTAGCCGACGCACTCGATCGCTCCCACCGCCAAAACCTTCACCCCTCCAAGCTCGAACTCCGACCCGGAGTCTGCCTCATTCGATCCAAAGGCACCGACCCCGAGGACGCCATCTTCGGTCTCGAACGTAAAGGAGATCTCTTTCAGCAAGCCTTCTCTCTGCAACCTTTCCTTAAATTAGTTTCCTAGCAGGAATGGCACGCCGTTGCCGTTCTGCTCTAATCCCTTCCTATGTCCATGAAACGGTGGCGCCCGCAACTCATCGCCCTTGCTATCCTCCTCGCCTTCGTCGGCTTCTCCGCCAGTTACGTCCGCTACTTTGTCCGCGTCCGCACCCACAGCGTCATCGTCTTTTTTGCCCCCGGAGCTAGCCCCGAACTCCTCGCTCTCGCCCAAGCCCGCGACCCCAATCGCCGCCTCGCAGGGCTCGACCACGCCGACGGCATGGCCTTCGTCGAATCCCAATCCACCGATCACCTTACCGGCGATGCCGCCGCCCTCGCCTCCTTTCTCGCCACCGGCCAACCCGGCCCCTCCGGTCGCCTCAGCCTTCGCTACGACGGAAAACCTGCTGATACCCTTCTCTACGAAGCCCAACGGAATGGTCGCGCCATCGGTATTATCTCCTCCGGCCCCATCACCTCACCTGGCGTAGCCGCTTTTTACTCACACCAAGCCGACGCCTCCGTCTCCTCCACCATCGCTAATCAACTTCTCGACACTACACGCATCGACCTCATCTTCGGCGGCGGTCGCGAAATTTTCACCGCCGAGAAACAGGCAGGCCACCGCAATCTTGAGCAGGAAGCCCAAAAGCTCGACTACACCCTCCTCTTTGATCGCGCCGGCCTCGAAAGCTTTCCCGCTTGGAATACCCGCAAAGCCTTCGGTCTTTTTGCCCCAGGCCCTCTTCCCCTCACCGCCGCCGCCGGCGAACCAGGCACCATCCGCCTCTCCGATCTGGTCCGCCGTGCCATCGAAACTCTCGCCTACAATTTCCTGGGCTATTTTCTCGTAATCGACCACCCCCTCGTCGCCCTTGCCGCTGGCCAAAACCAAGCAGATATCGCTGCCCGCCAAATTCAAGAACTCGATCGTGCCGTCGATACCGCTCGCCAATACGCAGGCAAAAACACTCTGATCTTGATCTACTGCCCCTACTCCGTCGGCGGCTTCCAATTTCTCGATGCCCCCACCCTGGGAAACAAAAAAACCTCCGCCCGCCTCCCCTCCCTCTCCTGGCATAATGGCCCAGGCAAAAAAGGCTCCGATCCCGCCGCCATCTCCACCGGAAAACTCGGCGCACCCTCCGCTGGCTTCGGTTGGGTCGTCGCCTACGGCAAAGGCTC
>CAMCDO010000102.1 GCA_945873585.1 Verrucomicrobia subdivision 6 bacterium
GTAGGGTAGGGCGTGGCCCAAGTGACCCTTTTTTACGATGCGGACTGCGGATTTTGTCAGGGCAGTGTGGAGTGGCTTTTGAAAAGAGCGCGGGTGGGCACTTTTGATCCGGTGGGATATCAGGATGATGAGAGGATGCGAAATTTTCCTATGGTGGATCGGAGTTTGGCGGATAAGGGGATTCAGGCTTTGGGGGAGGATGGGAGGTTACGAAGCAAGGCGGAGGCAACGGGGTACTGTTTGACCTTAGTGCCTGGGTGGGCGTGGTTGGGACATCTCATTCTTTTCCCTCTGATTTTTCCTTTTGCGTCGATTGGCTATGCGATTGTTGCGATGAATCGGCAAAGGATTTCGGGGTGGATGGGTCGGACGTCGTGTCGGATTCCGCCTCGGGCAGGGGGATAGGGAGATGGGGTCGGGGGGGTTGGGGGCTTTAGAGCGGGAGATTGTGGGGTGTCGGAAGTGTCCGCGGTTGGTGAAGTGGCGGGAGCGGGTGGCGAGAGAGAAAAAAGCGGTTTATGCCCACGAGGCGTACTGGGGGAAACCGGTTCCTGGATGGGGAGATTCCCGAGCAAAGATTGTAGTGGTGGGGTTAGCGCCTGGGGCGCATGGGGCGAATCGGACGGGGCGAATGTTTACGGGAGATGAGTCGGGGCGGTGGTTGTATCGGGCGCTGGCCAAGATGGGATGGGCGAGTCAGGCGGAGAGTAGGGAGCGGGGGGATGGGTTGAAGTTACGGGATGTGTGGATTACGTCGGCGGTGAAGTGTGCGCCACCGACAAATCGACCGACGACGGGGGAGCGGGACAATTGCGGGGGATTTTTCCGAAGGGAGCTGGGGTTTTTGCGGGGTGCGAAAGTTTATTTAGCTTTGGGGGGATTTGGGTTTGAGGCGGTGGTGCGGGAATTTGGGTTGAAGCCGAAGCCGAAGTTTTCCCATGGGGTGGAGGTGGAGTTGCCTGGGGGGAGATGGTTGGTGGGATCGTATCACGTGAGTCAGCAGAATACGTTTACGGGTCGGTTGACGGAGAGGATGTTGGATGCGGTGATGGCAAAGGTGTCTCGGCGAGTCGGCTTGTCAGAGGGGAGTAGTTAAACTAGGGTTTTTCTTACGCGCTCGTGGCGAAACTGGCAGACGCACTACCTTGAGGTGGTAGCGAGGCAACTCATGGAGGTTCAAATCCTCTCGAGCGCAGCGAAGCAAGCGAGAGAGTTCCAACCGTCGGAGGCGAAATACGATTAGGCCAGGGGTGGGTGTGAGGGGGCCAAATCCTCTCGAGCCCCGACAGGAATCGGGGCAGGCCCCGACGCCGGTACGGGGTAGGCGGGTGGTTTTGGAGTTGGAAGCTTAGGTAGAGGCGGCATCTCCGAGGCCGCCTAGCTGGGCGATTGAGCATACGAAAATGAGCGCAGGCGTTCTCGGAGAGACCGCTCCCGCGCTTGCGGGACGCAGACGCGCCCTTGGTTTTGAGTTCCAAGTCACCAATCTTTAAATCGGCCCCGACGCGGCATGTTTAGGAAGGGGAGGTTGAGCGGGGAGGTGGAGGTTGCTAGGCTTAGGAAATGAATTGGGGTCTAAAAATATTAGGGTTTGGGCTGGCCTGTGGATACGCCTTTGGGGTGGTGCTTTGGGCAGAGGAGAAGGGGTCGACGAAGGAAGAGGCGCCGAAGGAGTTGGTGAAGTTGGATGCGGCGGAGGAGGTTAAGTTGGGTCGGGGGATGGCGTACCAAGCTTTTTCCGCGGAGCAGCAGGAGGCTTGGAGGCCGGCAAAGGATTTGTATACGGCGGCATTACAGAAGGCACCGGAGATTCCTTGGATTCGAATGCGGCGCGGGTTTTGTGAAATTAAGTTGGAGGATGAGGAGGCGGCGCGGTCAGATTTTGCGAAGGCTATTTCCCAAGGGATTTCGACGGAGAAGGCGGATGCGGTGAATGATTTACAGTTTTTGATTACGTTGCGTTCCCGTGGTGGGCCGCTGGCTGAATTTAGGGATCCGAAGGGAGCGATGGCTCTTTCGCGACGTTTGGTGGAGTTGGATCGTACGACAGACAATATTTTGTTGGAGGCAGCGTGTTTAGCGGAGTCGGACCAGTATCTGCGAGCGCAGGAGGTGCTTTTGTCTCGGGTGCGTGAAGTAGAGGAGGGGGAGGACAAGGCGAGGTTAAAAGCGGCGGTGGAAACTTTTCGGAGGCAATCGAAGTTTGGTCCCGCTTTAGAGGGGTTGGAGTTGGAGAAAGATGGAAAATATGCGGAGGCGATGGATGAGTACACTAAGGTGCTGGACCAAGCGCCAGACACGGCGTGGGTTTTGATTCGGCGTGCCCTTTGTCTGGCGAAGACGGGGGATCCTGCGGGGGCGAAGGCGGATTTGAGGCGGGCGATGCGCTTGATGCCGGAAACGGCTACGGATCGGGTGATGGTAGCTTGGGCGAAGGCGAACTGCCCGTTTCTGGAGTTTCGAGATGGGGCGGGAGCGGTGAGTCTGGCGAAGCGGGCTATTCAGGATGAACCGTTGATTCCGACGTATGGAATTCTGGCTTCGGGCTATGCGGAGATGGGAGATTTTCGCAGGGCCCAAGAGACGGCGATGTTGGCCTTGAGTAAGGGTGCGAGTGGGACAGAGAAAAAAGAGTTGGAGAAAAAGTTGACGCTCTTTCGAGAGAAAAAAGCAGAGGTGGATGACTGGGCTCCGAAAGCGTCCTCGGCGGAGGCAACTTTCTAGAGTTTGGTTGCGGGGGAGTTCTCGGCTAGCAAGGGATATGTCTTTGAAGTGGCTTTTATTTGTGGGGCTGGTGGGTTTGAGTCTGGGATGGGTGGCTTGTGGAAAAAAAAGCGTGGTGGCAAGTGATTTAATTGATCGGGAGCTTTTTTTCGGCAATCCCGCCTTGGCCAGTCCGCAGCTTTCTCCGGATGGGCGTTGGATTGTTTTTCTTCGGGAGAAGAATGGTATTTTGAATCTTCATTTGGTGGGCTGGGGGCAGCCGATGGAGACGGCGAGGCCGTTGACGGATGAGAAGGGTCGACCACCGGCGGGTTTTACGTGGACGAGGGATTCGCGTTACCTGCTGGTCTCGCAGGATTCGGGTGGGGATGAGAACTACCGACTGCGACGGTTAGATTTGACGGCGCCGGCGGATGGGGCGACAGGATTGCCGACGGTGGTGGAGCTACCTTTAAAGAAGGGGGCACGGGCGAGTGTGATGGCCTTACCCAAGGGCAAGCCGGGGGAAGCGTTACTGCAAGTGAACGAGCGGGATGAAAAATATTTTGATGTGGAGCGGTTGCAGATTGAGTCGATGACGCGGAGTCCAGTGTGGGAAAATAAAGAGGGATGTGCGGATATTGTAGCGGATCTGGATGGGGTGGTTCGGTTGGCCACGAGGATGACAAAGGATGGCGGGACGGAGTTATTGAGGGTGGAGGGGAAGAAGTTGTCGGCGGCGATCTTGAAGGTGAGTTGGCAGGAGTCGATGGGCGGATTTACTTTTCGCCCTGGGAATCGGACGATGTATTTGGAGACGAACGTGGGCCAAGAAGATTTGTCTTATTTGGCGGAGATGGATCCGAAGTCGGGCAAGTTGAGTAAGATGGAGTCGGATCCGTTGGGTCGGGTGGATTTGGCGCGGGCGGCTTTTTCGGAGGCGACAGATGAGTTGGTGGGGACGGTTTATTTGGATGATCGGAAGAGGAACTATTGGAGGGACAAGAGTTTTGAGGAGGATTTCCTTTTTCTGCGGAAGACGTTTGCGAATCGGGAGGTGGGGTTGGCGGATATGTCGGGGGATGATGGTCGCTGGTTGGTTTTGAGTTCGGGGGATACGGATCCTGGGACGTACTATTTATTTGATCGTGGGACGAAGGAGGTGAAGAAGTTTGGGGCTTTGCGCCCTGATTTACCGCAGGAGAAGTTGGCACCGATGGTATCGGTGCGGTATCGGTCATCGGACGGGCTGGAGATTCCTGGGTATTTGACGTTGCCGTTGGGAAAGGTGGCGAAGAATCTGCCATTGCTGGTGATGCCACATGGTGGGCCTTGGGCGCGAGATTTCTGGGGATACAGCGGGACGGTGCAATTTTTTGCGAATCGAGGGTTAGCGGTGTTGCAGCCGAATTTTCGGCAATCGACGGGCTATGGGAAAAAGTTTTATGCGGCGGGACGGCACGAATGGGGGGATAAGATGCAGGATGATTTGACGTGGGGGGTGAAGGATTTGGTGGCGAAGGGGGTGGTAGATCCGAAGCGGGTGGCGATTTATGGGGGGAGTTATGGGGGGTATGCGGCGTTGGCGGGGTTAGCGTTTACGCCTGAGGTCTATGCGGCGGGGGCGTCTTTTGTGGGACCATCGAATCTGTTTACCTTATTGAATTCGATTCCTCCGTATTGGGAATCGGTGCGACGGCAGTTTGATTATTTTGTAGGGGATCCAAAGAATCCTGAGGATGAGGCGCGGATGCAGAGGCAGTCTCCGATATTTTCGGTAGGGAAGATGAGGGCGCCGTTGATGGTGGTGCAGGGGGCGAATGATCCGAGGGTGAAGCAGGCGGAATCGGATCAGATTGTGGAGGCGTA
>CAMCDO010000103.1 GCA_945873585.1 Verrucomicrobia subdivision 6 bacterium
GGCGCGTTCCCGAAAGGGGATGCGTCGGAAAGGATGAGAGGATTCGCAGTCCGCGTTTTGTCGCGGCGTGATCCCCTATTCCTTGCAGGCGAACGGACCGGCCATGACCAGGTTCGACATCGGGGGGGAGCGCGAGAAAGAGCTATGGCCGAAAAATTCTTTTCGCAGTTGAAGTGCCGAGAGTGTGGTCGGACTTATCCCGCCCTGGCGACGCACGTGTGTGAATTCGACTTCGGTCCCTTGGAAGCGGACTACAACTACTCGGCGATTGGGGCAGCTTTGAATCGAAAGGTGATCGAATCTCGTCCTGGGACGATGTGGCGGTATCGGGAGCTATTACCGATTGTGGGAGATCCGACGGTGGGTCAGCAGGTTGGGTTTACTCCCTTGGTAAAAGCGGATCGGTTGGCCAAGGCGCTGGGGGTGAAGGCGTGTTATGTGAAAAACGATACGGTTAATCATCCTACGCTAAGCTTTAAGGATCGGGTGGTGGCGGTGGCCCTTTCACGGGCGAGGGAGCTTGGATTTAAAGTGGTGGCGTGTGCCTCGACAGGCAATCTGGCTAACTCGGTAGCGGCGAATGCCGCAAGTGCGGGGATGGAGAGTTGGGTGCTGATTCCAGCGGATCTCGAACAGAACAAAGTTCTCAATAGCATTGTTTACGGGACGAATGTGGTAGGGATTGAAGGGGCGTATGATGCGGTGAATCGACTTTGTTCGGAGATCGCGGGCAAATACGGGTGGGGGTTCGTGAATGTGAATTTGCGACCGTACTATGCGGAGGGTTCGAAGACCTTTGGTTACGAAATTATGGAGCAGTTGGGGTGGAGAATTCCGCGACACACGGTGGTTTGCATGGCGAGCGGGTCGTTGTTGACCAAGATCCATAAGGCGTATGGGGAGTTCACGAAATTAGGCTTGGTGGAGAAAGATGGTTTCTCGATTCACGGAGCGCAGGCGACGGGTTGCAATCCGATCTCGGCGGCGCGGAAGGGCGGAACCGACTTAATCCGGCCAGTGCCCCATCCTAAGACGATTGCTAAATCGTTGGCGATTGGGACGCCGGCGGATGGGTACTATGCGGTGAAGTCGATGGCGAAGACGGGTGGATGGTCGGAAGATGCCACCGACGAGGAGATCATTGCGGGGGTGCAGTTACTCGCGGAAACGGAGGGTATCTTTGCGGAGACAGCCGGTGGCGTGACGGTGGCGTGTGCCAAGAAACTGGTGGCGACGGGCAAGATACCGAAAGACGAAGAGGTGGTTTTATGTATCACGGGCCACGGATTAAAAACGGTCGAGGCGTTGACGGGGCATCTGGCGGCTCCGTCCAAAATAAAGCCGAGCCTGAAGGAGTTTGACTCGCTGATTTCCTCTGGACTCGCCAAGACCCGAGTGAAGGTCTAAAGATTAGGGTATGCCGATTTCCATTAGTATTCCCACTCCCTTGCGTGCTCTGACGGGTCAAAAGGACACGGTGGAGGTGGAGTCGAAGGATGTGCACGGGATGCTAGGGGATTTAGAAAAGGCCTATCCTGGAATCTATGAGCGGTTGGTGGACGATCAGGGGGAGGTGCGGAGGTTTGTGAATATTTATGTGGGCGGGGAGGATATTCGTTTCTTGCAAAATCAGCAGACTCCGTTGAAAGCGGGGGATGAGGTGAGCATTGTGCCAGCGATTGCGGGAGGGTAAGGGGATGGCGACGAAACGAGCGAGCCTACGCTACTGGCTGACCTTCGATCCGGAGACGGGGAAGAAGCCTTTGCTCTATTTGATGAGCAAAAAGTTTGATGTGGAATTTAATGTGCGCTCGGCTTCGGCGGATCGGGATGTGTTTGTCATGGCGTTAGAGTTTACGGGTCCGCACGAAAAGATCGATGAGGTGGTGCAGTGGTTTACGAAGCAAGGTGTGCAGGTGGAGCCGGTCGAGATTAATACGATTGAGGGATAGTCGGGCGGTGAAGGTCCTGATTCTGGGAGCCGGCGGATTGACTGGGAGGTATCTGGCGAAGGAGGCAAAGCGGCGGGGGATGGAGGTGGTGGCTTTGGCTCATGGAGACCTGGATGTGACACACCCGGATGGGGCGAAGGAAACTCTGGGGAAGTGGAAGCCCGATTGGGTGATCAACGCGGCTTCTTGGACTAGTTTAGAAAAGTGCGAGGAGGATCCGGTGGGAAGTAAGAAGATTAATGCGGAAGCGCCGCGGGAGTGGGCGAAGGAGTGTGGGAAGGCGCAGGTTCGTTTTGTGCATTTAGGAACGGACTACATTTTTGACGGGACAAAAAAGACGGCGTATTTGCCTGGGGACGCACCGTCGCCGCTTTCCCGCTATGGGCGAGATAAGGCGGCGGGGGAGAAGCAGGTGCTTTTGGCGAATCCGCAGGCCCTGATTGTGCGTTTGGCGTGGGTTTTTGGTCATGGAGGGGCAACATTCATGAGTAAACTTCCAGCGATTCTGATGGAAAAGGAGGTGGTGGAATTAGCGGGGGGCAGAGTGGGTTCTTGCACTTACGCGGGAGAAGCAGCGCGGATTATTCTGGATCTGGTGGAGAAGAACGCGCACGGCATCACCCACGGAGTTCAGGCGGGGCAGACGACATGGAAGGAGTTTGCGATGAAGGCGGTGGAGCGGATGAGGGAGAAAGGAAAGAAGGTGGGTTGTCGGGAGATTCGGGAAGTACCGATGGAGCAAATGGCTGGGTTGAAAACTCCTCGTCCTGCTTTCTCCCCGTTGGAGATAGGAGAGACGGAGACCATCATCGGTCGAAAAATTCCGTCTTGGGAAAAGGGTTTGGCGGAATATCTGGATGAGATTGGCTTGTAGGTTTATTGATTTGGGTTTGAAGGGGATTTTTATTTTCGATAGGATGATTCGATGAAACATTCCAAGACTTCTCTTTTAGTGATGGCGGCGGGGATGGGCAGTCGATATGGGGGTTTGAAGCAGTTGGATCCAGTGGGGCCGGCGGGAGAGGTGCTCTTGGATTATGCGGTCTTTGATGCGAAGCAGGCTGGGTTTGAGAGGGTGGTTTTTTTGATCCGTAAAAGTCTTGAGGCTGATTTTCGTAAAGCGATCGGGAAACGGTATGAGGGGAAGCTGGCGGTTGATTATGCATTTCAAGAGATCGAGGATCTGCCCAAGGGATTTTCGCTTCCAGTTGGGCGAAAAAAGCCGTGGGGAACAGGGCAGGCAATTTTGGCGGCGAAGAAGGTGATTGAGGGGGGATTTGTGGCGATTAATGCGGATGATTTTTACGGACGGGAGGCGTATCGATTGTTGCAGGCCCATTTGACTTCCCCCGAGGAGCAAGGGAAGGGGAGTTTTGCGATGGCTGGTTTTCGCTTGGATCAGACTTTATCGGATCATGGGACGGTGACGCGGGGGGTATGCCAGCGGGATGCGAATGGATTTTTGGTGGGGGTGGAGGAGTTTTTTGATTTAAGAAAAGAGGGTGGGAAAGTAGTGGGAAAATCGCATAGCGATTTGGTGGGAAAATTTACGGGGGAGGATCCTGTCTCAATGAATTGCTGGGGTTTTAACGCTTCGATATTTCCGTTATTGCAGGAGGGCTTTGAGAAGTTTTTGACAAAGGAGGGGAGCTCAGAGAAATCGGAGTACCTGATTCCGAATGCGGTGGGGGGATGGATTCAGGAGAAGAGAGCGCGGGTGCGTGTGCTTCCCACTGGGGATAAGTGGGCGGGGATGACGTACCCTGAGGATAAGAAACTGGTTGCGGACTATTTGGCGGGACTAGTCGCGGATGGGACGTATCCCCAGCCTTTGTTCTGAAGCGGGGTGGGGTAGGATTGGGGTGATGATAAGATTTCCAAGGATAGGATGGATGGTTTTGGGCGGCGCTCTAGGGCTGGCGGGGTGGTGGTTTTCGGGGCAGGTTATGGGCATGGCGCAAGCAAAGGACAAAGGGATAAAAGGAAGCAAGGTTATGGTCCGGTTGTTGACGGAGGCGGGAAAACCGGGAGTGGCCCGAGAGGTGGCTGAAGTGGTCCGCTCCGATAAAGAGTGGGCGTTGCGATTGACCGTGGAGCAGTTTCGGGTGGGGCGAACGGCAGGGACGGAGCGAGCTTTTTGCGGTGTTTTTCACGACAATCATAAAAAAGGGATTTATTTTTGTGCGGGGTGCGGCCTGCCTCTTTTTCAATCGGGGGATAAATTTGATTCGGGGACGGGCTGGCCGAGTTTTTTCCAGCCCTTTGCGGATGAGAATATTGGGGAGGAGAGCGATTCCGCTTTGGGGATGAGTCGGACGGAAGTGCATTGTGCGCGGTGCAAGATGCATTTGGGGCATGTTTTTCCAGATGGGCCTAAGCCGACGGGATTGCGCTACTGCATTAACTCGGCGGTGCTTAATTTTGAGGAGTCGGGAGAGGAGTCGAGCACGGAAACGATTTTTCTTGGGGCGGGCTGTTTCTGGGGGGTGGAGGAGGCTTTTTCGAAGTTTGCCGGGGTTAAAAATGTGGAGGTGGGCTACGCGGGTGGGTCGACAAAAAATCCAACGTATGAGGATATTTGTCGGCATGGC
>CAMCDO010000104.1 GCA_945873585.1 Verrucomicrobia subdivision 6 bacterium
CTGCTCTGGACGATCTTCTGAGTCCCTCCTCCCTCCCCGCTGTCACTACCAAGCCCCGCCAACGCGCCCAAGAAGAAGAGTTTTCCACCGTCCAGTGATCCTATGTTCACCCGACCCAAACGCCTTACCACCTCCATCGATATGGCTCCACTTATCGATGTGGTCTTTCTTCTTCTCATCTTTTTTATGCTTACCTCCTCCTTCACCGCTCCCTCTCTCCAAATCAAACTTCCCACCGCACGCGGGCAATCGGACACATCCCCCGAAGTCATCCTCGTTTCGGTCGATGCCAAAGGGTCGATCACCCTCCAAGGCTCTCCCGTTTCTCTTTCCCAGTTCGATCAGAAACTCCAGGCCCTATCCCAAGGCCAAGTAGATCGAAAGATCCATTTTCGCGGAGATCAAAGCATGAACTACGGCCTTTTTGTCGAACTCATGGATCGGGCCCGCCAAATTGGCATAGTCCAATTCAATCTAGTTCATGACACGAAAAAATAGCCAATGACCCTTCCCCACCCCCTTCGGAACGAAACCTTTTTTCTGATTATTGGATTGGCCGCCTCGGCGGCACTGCACTCCGCTCTTTTCCTCTCCCGCTCTCCGGTTATCTCCTCTCAGCACTTTGCTGTCCAACCCTCCGATTTCTCGGTCGAAATTACAATGATCGAAACCTCCGCAGGCCAACCTGAAACAGTTCAGGAACCCGTCCTAACTACCCCCCTTCCCACCTCCAATACCGTCGATACCGCGCCCACTCCATCTTCTCTTGCCCCCACCCTGCCTACACCCAACCCTTCACCCCGCCTACTTCACACTCCCTCCCCCTCACAACTCCCGCCGTCCCATGCCAGTTCGACCGTCCTCGCCCGCCCTAACCCATCCAAAAATTCAGCACCCATCTATCCTGACATCGCTAGAAAAAAGGGTTGGGCTGGCACTTTGATTCTTCAAGCCAAGATATCTGCACAAGGGAGCGTGGAATCCCTCAAGATACTCCAGAGCACTGGACATGATGTCCTCGACCAATCTGCTATCACAGCTGTCCGACAATGGCACTTTCATCCACAAAAAGTGAATGGGAACCCTACGCCTGTTACCGTCGAATTGCCCGTAAAGTTTTCCTTAAATCAGTAGTCACCCAATCTGACCTTGGCTACCCACCCTTCCTTGCGTAGGTTTCAAGACTGCATATGAAGATCTCTTTGGAAAATATGGGTGGGTGCCGCCGTCGCGTGAAGGGCGAGATTCCATCCGATCAAGTTCGTAAAAAAGAAGAAGGTGTTCTCCTTTCCTTCCAGAAATCTGCCCGCCTCCCCGGCTTCCGCCCAGGCCACGCCCCGCTCGAAATGGTTCGCCGCCGCTACGCCAACGATATCGAAAAAGAACTCCGCGAAAATCTTCTCCGCGACGGTCTCCGCCATGCGGTCGAAACTGAGAAACTTCACCTCGTCGACGATCCTGCCGTCGAAGAAGCCAATTTCGAAAAAGACAAAAAGTTCAAATTTATCCTCCGCGTCGATCTTGCCCCTGAATTTAAATTACCCGCTTCTAAAGGCCTCAAGATTCCCAAGAAATCTCCCGAAGCCGTCACCGACACCGATATCTCATCCGCTCTCGCCCGCCTCGCCGAGCCCATGGCCCACTTCCATACCCTCCCGCCCCGCCCCGCCCAAGAAGGCGATTTCGCGATCGTCGACTTCGAAGGCACCTGCGGTGGTAAAAAGATCCTCGAAATCGCCCCCGACTCGGGCCAAGTCGCCGAAGCCAAAAAACTTTGGCTCTGGCTCAAGCCCGACGCCTTCCTCCCCGGATTCGTTCCCGCCCTCTTTGGAATGAACCCAGGAGAAACCCGCCCTGTGGAAGTCAAATTTCCCGCCGACTTTCCCCAAGCCCCCCTACGCGGCCAAACCGGTCGGTACCAGGTGACCCTCCAAGAACTCAAAGAACGGCACGTCCCCGAAGTTGATGAAGCTTTTTCCCAAGAAAATTACAAGATGCCCAAAGCCGAGCTCGAATCTCGTATCCGCGAGGACCTCACCGCATCCCGCCTGTCCTCCGCCCGTTCCGAAGATGCCCGCGCGGTTACTCTCGCTCTTCTCTCATCCACCAAAATGGATGTCCCCGAGCCTTTGCTCGACGAAGAACGTCGCCGACTCGTCGCCCGTCTCGTTGAAGAAAATCAACGCCGCGGGGTCTCCAATGACGAGCTCATCAAACATAAAGACGAGATCCTCAAGACCGCAGGCCAAAACGCCGAAGAAAACGTCAAACTTAGTTTCCTCCTCCGTCGCATTGCTGAGGCCGAGGGGATTCAAGTCGAGGACAAGGAAGTGCTCCAAGAAATCGCTGTCCTCGCCGCTCAATCAGGCCAGGACCCACGCCTCTTCGCTAAGCGCCTCCATAAATCCGAGGTGTTACCCTCACTTGCTGACACTCTCTTGCGCAGAAAAACGGTTGATTTTCTTTTGCAACACGCCGTTCGGAGCTAAGTCATAACAATGAACAACGCACCTCGGGCTGACTATTTCGTACCTAGCGTCATTGAACAAACCGGCCGTGGGGAACGCGCCTACGACATCTACTCCCGGCTCCTTAAAGACCGCATCATCTTTATCGGCACCGCCATTGATGACACCATGGCCAATTCCATCATCGCCCAGCTCCTCTTCCTGCAAATGGAAGATCCCAAGAAGGACGTCAGTATCTATGTCCACTCCCCTGGTGGTTATGTCACCGCAGGCCTCGCTATTTATGACACCATGCAGTACATCACCTGCGAGGTGAACACCTACTGCATCGGCCAAGCCGCCAGCATGGGAGCTGTCCTTCTCGCCGCGGGCACCAAAGGCAAACGGTACTGTCTGCCCAACGCACGGATCATGATCCACCAACCCCTTGGCGGCGCCCAAGGCCAAGCCACCGATATCAGCATCCAAGCCCAAGAAATTCTTCGTGCCAAAAAACGGCTTAACGAAATTATGGCTCACCACACGGGCCAAACATTCGAGACCGTCGAAAAAGATACAGACCGAGATCGCTTTATGTCCGCCGAGGACGCTAAAACCTACGGCCTCGTCGATCACGTCGTCAGCTTCCGTAAAGAAGAGCAGCCGAAAAAGTAGTTCTGGTGCCTCCATGGCCCGCCCCAATCACCTCACCCTTTGCTCCTTCTGTGGCAAGAGCCATGCGGAGGTAAAAAAACTCATCGCGGGCCCAGGGGTCTACATCTGCGATAACTGCATCACCCTTTGCACGAATATTCTTACACGGGAAATTGGCGATCACGCCCAAGCCAAAGGGATTCTTAAAGCCTTACCCAAACCCCGTGAAATTCGGGCCGAGCTCGATCGCCACGTCGTCGGCCAAGACCGCGCCAAACGCACTCTCGCCGTCGCCGTGCACAACCATTACAAACGGGTTCGCGGCGAACCCACCGACACTCTCCCCACAGAACATTCCGATGTGGAACTGGAGAAAAGTAACATCCTCCTAATCGGCCCAACCGGATCAGGTAAAACCCTCCTCGCTCGTACCCTCGCCCGAATCCTCGACGTCCCTTTCGCCATCGCCGACGCCACTTCCCTAACCGAAGCGGGCTACGTCGGCGAAGATGTCGAGACCATCATCCTCCGACTTCTGCAAAATGCGGACTACGACGTTAAACGTGCCGAGCTGGGTATCGTCTACATCGACGAAATTGATAAAATTGGTCGAAAATCAGATAGTGCCTCCATCACCCGCGATGTCTCAGGCGAAGGAGTTCAGCAAGGCCTGCTCAAAATTCTCGAAGGCACTATTTGTCACGTCCCTCCACAAGGCGGAAGAAAACATCCCCAAGCCGAACACATCCAGGTCAATACCCAGAATATTCTCTTCATTTGCGGGGGCGGCTTCGTTGGACTGGAGGAGATCGTCAATAAACGTTTAGGCGGACGCTCTCTCGGTTTCGGCTCCCAACTCGTGCCCAGCCAAACCGTCAAGGAGGATGGCCTCGGACTCCTTCGCTATACCGAGCCGGACGATCTGCTCCGTTTTGGCATGATCCCAGAGTTCATCGGTCGCCTCCCCGTCTTATCCCATCTCAGCCCGCTTACCGCGGATGAGCTCATCTGTGTGCTGACCGATCCAAAAAACTCTTTAACTCGGCAATACGCCAAACTTTTTGGCATGGAAGGGGTGAAACTCAACTTTACTCGGGATGCCCTGCGCTCCTTGGCCGAGGCCGCCTTAAAAAAAGGCACTGGAGCCCGTGCGCTTCGTAGCCTGCTCGAAGGCATGATGCTCGATCTGATGTACGACATTCCCTCCCGCGACGATGTCGATGAAGTGATTATCAATCAGGCAGTGGCCGAGGGACATCGCGCCCCAATCATCAAACGCAAAGAATCCCGCAAAGCCGCTTAAGCCCCGGTAGGGGCGATTGTCCCTAGCTGCCCGTGATGATTTTTCCAGCTAGCGAATAAAAACAAAGACCCCTCGGACGAGCAACACTCTCGTCCGAGGGGTTT
>CAMCDO010000105.1 GCA_945873585.1 Verrucomicrobia subdivision 6 bacterium
CGAAACCCCGCCTCGTACCCTCTCTCGGGTCCCCCCAACCTCTCATCAAAATTCCGTTTCGGACCCGAGACATGCATCTCCGCATACGCCGCCCGATCATAACTCTCCTGATACAAAACCAACCCCTCCGCCCCCGCCGCCACCACCTCTCGATACTCCGCCACCTCCAGCGGCGCTACCTCGATGGCCACCGAGGGAAAAAGCCCGACACATCGGCGCACCGTTTCCGCCAAATAAGAAACCGGCACCTCCTTGGGATGCTCCCCACTAACCAAAAGTAAATTTCGGAACCCCACTCCAGCCAAATGCTTCGCCTCCACCTCCTCCGGCTTTAAAGTCACCCTGCGAATCGGGTTGTCCTTGGAAAAGCCACAATACTTACAGGTATTAACGCACTCATTGGAAAGATAAAGCGGCGCAAACAACCTCATCGTCCGACCAAAGTTCTTTCGCGTCTCCCCTCTCGCTTGCTCCGCCAACTCCTCCAACCGAATCGACCCGAACATTAAATCTTCAAACCGTGCCACCGCCGCCGACCTCGCAAAAGGCAACCCCTCCAGCGCGTCTCCAGGTGATCCACTCATCGCTTCAAACTATTCGTCCAAGAAACCAGTCAACGGACTTGTCGCTGATGCCTCGCGCCTTGTCGGACCCAATCCCGCCTCAAATCCCCGGCGCCCAGCTTCCACTCCCAATCGAAACGCCCTCGCCATCTCCGCAGGATCTTCCGCCACCGCAATCGCTGTATTGACCAACACCGCATCCGCCCCCATCTCCAAAGCCTCCGCTGCATGCGACGGCGCCCCCAACCCCGCATCCACGATCACTGGAATCCTCGACTGCTCGATAATAATTTCAATCATCGCCCGCGTCTCAATTCCACGATTCGAACCGATCGGCGCCCCCAACGGCATGACCGTCGCAGCTCCCGCCTCCTCTAACCTCTTAGCTAAGACCGGATCGGCTTGGATATAGGGCAGAATTGTAAAACCTTCCTTCACCAAAATCTCCGTCGCCTTCAACGTCTCAATCGGGTCAGGCAGGAGATAACGCGGATCAGGATGGATCTCTAATTTAATCCACTTCGGTAAACCCGCCGCCACCGCCAAACGAGCCAACCGCACCGCTTCCTCCGCATTCATTGCCCCACTCGTGTTCGCGAGGACCAAATATTTATCCTGATCGATTTCCTCCAGCATGTCGGCCTGCGGATCCCTCTGCCCCGTTAAATCCACCCGACGCAACGCCACCGTAACAATTTCCGTTCCGCTGGCTTCCAGTGCCAATTTCATCGCGCCCACTGATGGAAATTTCCCCGTACCAATCAAAAGCCGAGAACGAAACTCCCGATCTCCAATCTTCCAAACTTCCGTGGTCTGTACTTGGGCCGACATCCCCACATCCTATTCCAAAGAGCGTTCTTCTTCAAACCTTGCTTCCCGCTTGCCTTCTTCAACTAAACTTCGTCAAATCAAGTCAGTGAATCCACATACCTACTGGAAATCCCGCCTTCCATTGGTGGAAAAAGCCCTCGATCGACTAATCTCCGCCCAAGCTAAACCTCCCCTCATTCACCGAGCCATGCGCTACAGTCTTCTCGCAGGAGGCAAACGCCTGCGTCCCATCCTCTGCCTCGCCGCCGCTCGGGCTGTTGGAGGAAAAGAGGCCTTCGCGCTCCCCTCCGCTTGCGCCGTCGAATGCATTCACACCTACTCCCTGATTCACGACGATCTCCCCTGCATGGATGATGATAATTTTCGTCGCGGCCGCCCCACCAATCACCGCGTCTTCGGCGAAGCGGTCGCAGTACTCGCGGGCGATGGCCTTCTCACCGAAGCTTTTGCCTCCGTCGCTCGGACAAAACCCAACCGCCGCTACTCTCCCGCCGATCTCGTCACCGAACTGGCCCACGCTTCAGGTAGCCTCGGCCTGATCGCAGGCCAAGTCCTCGATCTCGATTCAGAAAAAAAGCGCATCCCGCTCAAAAAGCTTGTGGAAATTCACCGTGCCAAAACGGGTGCTCTGATTACTTCCTCTTTGCGTCTCGGGGCCATGTCGGTAGGAGTCCATCCCACAAAACTCCGCCACCTCACCCGATTCGGTCAGGCCTTGGGCCTCGCCTTCCAAGTCATCGACGACATTCTTGATATTACTTCGACGAAGGAAAAACTTGGAAAAAGCATCGGCAAAGATCAATCATCAGGAAAAGCCACCTACCCACGACTCCTCGGCCTAGCTGGCGCAAAAAAAGAAGCTGATCGCCTCACCGCCACCGCCCGCGCCGCTCTACGCCCTCTCGGTTCCTCCGCCGACCCGCTCCTCGCTATCGCCGACACTCTTCTCCGCCGCGACCATTAGTTTTTGCCTCGCCCGAAGCACCTCCTCGACCTCAGTCGCCGCCCGCGCCGCCGCCCCAGGCCCGCCAAGCTTCTTCGCCACCTCCCGAATCCGCCCTGCCATTGCCTCCGCCCCCTTTGGATTTCGTAAAATCTGCAAAGCCGCTTTGGCCAAACGCTCAGGCTCCATCGCCCCTTGCAAAAACTCAGGAACTACCTTCTCCCCCGCCAAAACATTCACCATCGATAGATAGGGCAACTGAATTAGAAATCTCCCCAGCCAATAGGTCAGCCAAGAGGTTTTATAAATCACCAACATGGGTAATCCCGCCATGGCACACTCCAAGGTCGCCGTGCCCGATGCCACAATCGCCAAGGAACACCGCGTCAACTGAGTTAAGGATTGCCCTGCTAAAATATCCAGACTCACTCCACTCATCGGTTGCCTTGCCCACTCTTCTTCCAGCTTCTGCCGCATCTCGTGATCCGTTGCCAAGGTCATAAAAGTTACGTTTTTCTGCTCCCGCACAATCCGCTGCGCTGTCTGTAGGAGGACAGCCCAATGCTTCGCAATCTCCTTCGTCCGGCTCCCCGGCAAAAGAGCCACACAGGGAATCTCATCCTTCAATCCCTCCTTCGCTTGCGCGATCCAACGATCAGCCAAAGGATGACCGACCCACTTTGTCTTTAATTTCGGCGCATGCTTCGCGAACCAGTCCACCTCGAAAGGAAAAATCACCAACAACCGATCCAAGATTCGCTCCATCAGCTTGGCCCGGCCCGCTTTCCACGCCCAAACCTGCGGACTCACATAGTAAACGATTGCCGGGGCATTCCTTTGTCCATGCAAAGCTTTTGCCAGTCGCAGGTTAAACCCAGGATAATCGACCAAGATGACCACATCGGGATTCACCTCCGCAATCTCGTGCTTCACCTCTCGAAATATCTTTAAAAATTTTGGCAGATTTTTAAGCACATCGGTTAACCCCACCACCGCATGCTTCGCTAAATTCAGACTCTGCTCTTGTCCCGCAGCTTTCAGCATCGGTCCCCCCACTCCATAGGCTTTTAACTTCGGATTCTTCTTCAACTCCCGCAAAAGATCCGCTGCTAAACGATCGCCACTCGCCTCCCCCGCCACGAGATAGACTCGCGGATCTCGGTCCACTCCCTCGCTCATGCTCCCTCGGGCGTCATCTGATCACAAATAAGCGAGGCCAACTTCAAAGCCTCGAAACCATGCGACCCTCCCACTCGAGGATCCGTGTCCATTCGCACATTCACCAAAAACTCCTCCAACTGATTCTTCAGTGGCTCCCCCTTCATCACCGGAATCTTCTCCCGCGTGATCTTGCCCTCCGCTCGCTTATATATTTCCCCCTCCTGCTTCATGTAATCCAGCGAGAGATAAGCATCATCTTGAAACACCCGAATCTTGCGCAACTTTTCAGGACTAATTCGGCTGGTCGTCAAATTAGCCACACAGCCGTTTTCAAAACGAATCCGCGCATTGGCAATATCCTCCCCCTTACTTAGCACTGGAATCCCTACCGCATCCACCGACTTCACTGGCGACCGCACCAAATGCAGAATGATTTCTAAATCGTGAATCATCAGATCCATCACCACCCCAATATCCGTGCTCCGTCCTGGATAGGGCGATAAACGGTGGGCTTCGATAAACCGCGGCCGACCCAATCTCTCCTCCAACGCCGCCAGCACAGGATTAAATCTCTCCACATGCCCTACCGCCAGTTTCGCCCCATGCTTTTCCGCTAAATGAACCAACTCCCTCGCCTCCACCGTATTCATCGCAATCGGCTTCTCCACCAAAACATGCTTTCCCTTTTTCAAAAAAGGAGAGGCAATCGCCAGATGAGTCGTCGTCGGGGTGACAATGCTCGCCGCTTCCACCGCCTCGACCATCTCCTCCAGCGAAGAAAATGCTCTTGTTTTGCACTTTTCCGCAATCTTTCGCGCGGTTTCAGGATTCGAATCATGTACCCCCACCAACTCCGCCCCTTTCGATTCCGCATAAATCCGTGCGTGCTCTTTCCCCATGTGGCCGACTCCCGCCACCCCTACTTTCACCAAACGACTCATGACAAAACTTTACCCGCCTGCCCCCAAATCGTCACCTTGTGTTGCATCGCC
>CAMCDO010000106.1 GCA_945873585.1 Verrucomicrobia subdivision 6 bacterium
AGCGGGTACGGCGCTGGACAACCGAGAAGGCCGAGGGGGCCTACGAGGAAGAGGACAGCGAAACGGGAGGCCAAGAGCAAACTGAAGCCTCCCCCGTGGAAACCGCAACGCCGACCCCTTCGTAAGGTACTCATGCCCAAATCGATCTCCCGCAGGAAAACAAAGAAGTCCGCTGCCAAACGCTTTAAAGTGACTGGCACGGGAAAGATCTTGTTCGGAAAGCCTGGGCGTCGGCACTTGGCCTCGAGCAAAAATCGCAAGCGGATGCGCCGTTTGGGTAAAATCGCAGTTCTCGATAAAACGGATATGAAGCGGATTCTCGAGAATCTGCCCTTCCGCTAAGGATCTCCCGACCATGCCGCGCGCCACCAATGCACCAGCCTCCCGCGAACGCCGTAAACGTGTAGTTACGAGCGCGGCGGGCTATCGCGGGCGTCGTAGTAAGCTTTTCCGTTACGCCAAAGACGCGACGATGAAGGCCAAATACTGGTCTTATCGGGATCGCAAGACACGGAAACGTAACTTTCGGCACCTCTGGATCGCTCGGTTGAGTGCGGCCTGCAAATTGCAGGGGATGAACTATAGCTCCTTTGCTGGAGCCCTCCGCAAAGCCGGGGTGGAACTGGATCGGAAGATTTTGGCCGATTTGGCCATTCACGAACCCGCGGCGTTTGCCGCCGTGGTCGCGGCCACGCGCGCCTAAGTTACGGGACCGCCCGTGTCCCTCCCATCGTCCCCAGATTTTGCGGGGATTCGTGATCAAGCCCTAGCTGAACTTGCCAAAACTGCGGCTGGCCCTGAGCAGCAAGCTTGGAGAAGTCGTTATTTGGGGCGCCAAGGGGAAGTGCAGAAGATTCTCGATGGACTCAAGACCCTTCCGCCCGCAGATCGTCCTGCTGCGGGTAAGGCAGCAAATGAACTGAAAAAATTTTTAGAGGAGGCGTGGGCGGAAAAAGGGGGTGGGGAGAGTGCAGGGCCTGCAACGGCGGCGGGAGAGTTGGATTCGACGTTACCAGGCCGACCTTCTCCTTCTGGAGCGGTGCACGTCTTGACCCAGACCTTGGATCGGATCACCGATATATTTCATCGGTTGGGCTTTGCTTTGGCCGACGGGCCTGAGATTGAAACGGAGTATCACAATTTCGATGCGTTGAATACGCATGCGGACCATCCAGCACGGGACGAGCAGGATACTTTCTATCTGCAGTTGCCTCCTGGACCTCATGGGAGGTGGTTGCTGCGGACGCAGACCTCAACGGTGCAGATTCGGGTCTTAGAAAACCGAAAACCGCCGATCAAAATCATTGCTCCTGGGCGTTGCTATCGGCGGGATGAGGTAGATGCGACGCACGGGATCTTTTTTCATCAAGTGGAGGGACTTTGTGTGGGGGAGGGGATTGGGTTGCCCCATTTGAAAGGGGTTTTGGAATATTTCTTCCGAGAATTATTGGGCAAGGAAACGATAGTACGGTTCCGACCACACTACTTTCCTTTTACCGAGCCGAGCTTTGAAGTGGATTTCTCGATTCCTGGAAAAACGTTTCGTGGGAAAGAGTGGCTGGAGATTGCAGGGTGTGGATTGGTCCATCCCAATGTTTTGCGCGGGGTGGGTGTCGATCCAGAAAAGTTTAGTGGGTACGCCTTTGGGTTGGGGGTCGAGAGGATCGCGATGGTCCGGCACGGGATTCCTGATCTGCGCCTATTCTATGAGAATGACGTGAGATTCTTAGAGCAGTTTGGCCACGCGGGCGCGGTGTGACAGAAGAAGGGGTTAAGGGATTAAGGGGTTAAGGGATTAAGGAAGCTAGAGAGATGAGGGATCATCGGAGACTGAGGGCTTTTGACCTCGCGGATCAGGTTGCCCTGGAAACTTATCGCCTGACAAAATCTTTTCCCAAAGAGGAAGTTTATGGATTAATCGCACAAATGCGTCGGGCAGCGGTCTCTATCCCCTCAAATATTGTGGAGGGGTGTGCGCGGGAGAGTCGGGCGGAGTATCTGCGGTTTCTTGAAATCTCCTTCGGATCAGCAAGGGAGCTGGGCTATCAGGCAAGCCTGGCGGAGCGGTTGGGATATTTTGGGAAGGAGGAAGGTTCCCCATTCCTTGGGAAATTGGACGACTGCGAAAAAGTCTTGGCTGCGCTGATTCGATCCGTTCGCGAATCCTGAGTCCCTTAACCCCTTAACCCCTTAACCCCCGGTTCGGCCTGAATTACCCTGATTTCTACGTTCAAGCGCTTGGCGAGTTCGTAGGGAACGGGGTGGGTATCGGGTTCGGGGCTGGGGTAGCAGACGATGATTTTGACTCCGTAGCGGGCGGCGTCGACGAGGCAGCGATCGCAGGGTGGGAGGGTGACGGCGAGGAGGTAAGGGTCGCCTGGTTTACAGAAAGCGAGAGCGTTGCTCTCGGCGTGGGTAGTGAGGCGGCGGCGGAAATCGCGATGGAGGGATTCATCTTCAGTGAGGTCAACTCCTGGGGGCTGGCCGTTGAAGCCGATACCACAAACACTGCCTTCTTTGCGCAGGACGGCACAACCGACTTTGTGATAGCGGTCGGAGCTGGTGGGGGCGGTAGCCTCGGCGAGACGTAGCGCGAGTTGAATCCATTTATCTTTCACGGGATTCTTTATTTTTGAGCGACGTGGAGGCGGTGGAGGATGCGATGAAAGACAGGGGCAAGAATAATAGCGAATAGGGCGATGAGGATGAGGCCACAGAAGAGGGCATAGCCTGCGGAGAAGAGTTTGGCGGCGGTGGAGGTGAGTTCGAAACCGTAGACGGGGCCCATACCGCCCATGAGCATAGAGGATTCGACGATGGCATTGGCCCATGGGAGGCCACCGATTTCGTGATATCCGAGGACGCCGGCTGTGAGAGTGATGGTGAGAAGAATGATGGCCATGCCAAAATGTTGGAGAAGGCGGAGAAGAAATACGGGGTGGGTTGCGAGGGGTTGGCGGTGGTGTTCGTAGGGGAGGAGGGAGTAGGGCATAGGAAAGTGGTAGCGGGGAAAAGGGGGGGAGAGAAGTCGGAGGTGAGTGGGATTGGGAAGAAGTTGGGCGGAGCTGGATTCGAACCAGCGAAGGCGTAAGCCAGCAGATTTACAGTCTGCCCCGTTTGGCCACTTCGGTATCCGCCCGAATTGGAAAGCATCGCAAAAAATGAGGATGGGGTCAAAAGGGAACCCCTGAGAATAAAAAGTTGGTTTGGGATGAGGGGGTGGTTCAGGGTGGAGGCATGAGGCAATATTTTCGGCAGATGGGCCGACTTGGGTTGGTGCTGGGCGGGTGGGTTTTGCTGGGGGGGACGGGATGGGGGGAGGAGAAGATGGATCGGACGAAGGCGTTGGCCGAGTTAACTGCGTTAGTGGCCAAGAATGAGAAGATGACGCGGGAGGTTTTGAGTAAAGCGGCGCGGGATTTGGCGGAAGCGGGGCAGGAGCGGATCAAGGCGGTGCAGGTTTATTTGGAGAGTTATCGGAATGTGGAATTTGGGCGGACGCAGGATGGGGATACGCGTTTTGGCGATTGGCGGGTGCAGGAGAGGGAGATGATTTCTTCGTTAGCTTTTGGTGAGAGCGTTCAGTTGCAGGTGCGCTATGTGGCGCTGGTTTGCCGGGAGGCTTTGGGTGAGAAGGAGAGACCGACGGCGGCGGAGTGGTTGGCCTACTACTATGATTTAACAAAGCCGGAGAACTCCACGGAGGTAGAAGAGGCGGTGGTTGCCCCGCCAGCGGGGGCTCAGGGCAAGGGGAAGAAGAGGGCAGACGCTTTGAAAAAGCAGAGCACGGGAATGTTTGATCAATCGGCGAAGCAGAGTCCACTGGTGCGGGATCGGCAGATTGCTGGTTTCTTGGATGGGGTGCCGGCGGCGGATGTGGCGACTGGGAATGAGTCGGCGGTTTTTAAGAAAGTTTTACGACCGCGTTTGTTGGAAGACAAAAATAAGGAGCTTTTGCGGTTATGGGATCAGCGAATTGCGCGGATGGATGAGGGGGTGGAGAAGAAGGTGAAGACATTGGGGGCGGACGATTATAAAATATTGAAACGGCCTGAGCTTTTATGGGAGAGGGCGTCGGATCAGGAGGCGTTGGGGGAGAAAGAGGCGGCGTGGGCGCAGAAGATGGAGATTTTGCGAACGTGTCCGTATCATCCGAAGTTGGAGGAGTGGGTGAAAGAGTTACGTGGGAGTTTGGAGAGGGGTTCCTCAGGATTGCCCGAGAAGACGCCTTGAGGTAGGGTTGCCTTTCAAGCGCTGTTAGCTCAACTGGATAGAGCACCTGACTACGAATCAGGAGGTTAGAGGTTCAAATCCTCTACGGCGCAGATGGTTTGCGGCTGTAGTTCAATGGTAGAACGCTAGCCTTCCAAGCTAGACACGAGGGTTCGATTC
>CAMCDO010000107.1 GCA_945873585.1 Verrucomicrobia subdivision 6 bacterium
ACCGACCAGTCCGCGTCGAGCGCATGATGGAGGAGTGTCCAGAAAAGTGCTCCTGCACAAATTGTGAAACCAACCGAGAAGGCAAATAAATAAGAGAAGGCTAATTGGAGTGGATTACTGGTGAGTCCCCAAATAAAAGCGGAGAGCAGTCCTATGATTCCCACGGTGGGAAAAAGAACAGGGAGAATGCCTAGTTTTTCGATCCTAAGTTTTTCGGCTACGGGCAGAGGAGAGGAGGAGGGGTGGCTCATGGTTTTGCGGCAGTAGAGGTGGCGGACTCTGGTGGGAGGAGGTTGCTTGGGGCATTTTGGGAGAGTTGGAGCGCGCGGATGTAGGCGATAATGGCCCAGCGATCTTTGACCTCAATATGGTGATAGGGTCCCATTTGTCCTTTTCCGTGGGTAATGGTGTTAAATATTTCCCCATCGGCCATAGTACGATATTTGTCTGCGTGATAGCTGGCGGCACCAACCAGCCCGTACTGGGAGGTAATGCCGTTGCCTGCGCCAGAGGCGCCGTGGCAAACTTGGCAATTAATCTGGTATCGCTCTTGGCCGCGGGCCAAAAGTTTCTGGTCGACGGTTACGGGAATCCCTGTTCCCCACATCGATCCCATCTTGCCAGTGATAAGATAGGGTTGGTCGGTCTGGATATGGAAAGGAATGCTGCCGTAAGGAGGGACACGATCGACGCGTCCCTCAGGTAGAAAGGGAGATGGGGTCTGGGACTTGTATTTTGGTTGGCGATCCATATCGGGAAAGATTTCGATAGGAGTATTCTTGGTAAAGTCTCCTCTGAATCCTGCAATGGCCACGATGGCAAGAGCGACCGAGCCGAAAACCGCGAGAAAAATGCGAATGAAACCTTTCATGAAACAACCTCGGTGGTAGGACGAGCAGGATGTGGATTGATTTCGGGATCTTGAAAAATCTCTGAAATATGAGTCCCGCCGATTTCCTGAAGAACTTTTCTGGAGGTTTCGTTGGAGAATTGAGGATCGGTTGCTTCAAGAACGATAAAGAATCCGTCGTCGGTCACGCGCTGGAATCGATCCCAGTTAAAAACGGGATGATGAAAGCGTGGTAAGAGGGTGAGGAGCAAAAGACCAAGCACAGTGCCGAAAGCGGTCAGGAGGATGGTCAGCTCAAAGAAGATCGGTAGAGAAGGCTCCAAGGCGAAATAGGGTTTACCTTGAGTGATGAGGGGGTAGTTGAGGGCGGATGTGTAGTAGATGAGGGCGAAGGCTGTCCCAAGCCCGATGAAGCCACCAATTAAGGAAAAGAGGGATACACGAGAGCGTTTGAAGCCCATGGCGTGATCCATGCCGTGAACCGGGAAAGGCGAGTAGACATCCCAGCGACGGAAGCCGAGGGCTTGAACTTTCTTAGCAGCGTGGAGAAGGGATGCGGCGGTGGGAAACTCCGCCCCTAGGCCGTGGAGTGATTTCTCGGACCGGTTCATGCATGCACCTTGGTCGAGGTAGGATAGGAAATGGCGGAGTTATGTTCGGAGTGGGAGTCAGGAGTATGAGGGTCAGCCTCTGGGGTAATGTTTTTCACTTCAAACATATTGATCATGGGAAGAAATCGTACGAAGAGCAGAAAGAGGAAAACAAAAAGTCCGATGGTGCCAATGAAAAGGGTGATATCCACCCAGGTAGGCGAGAAGTAGCCCCAAGAGGATGGGAGAAAGTCCCGGTGAATTGAGGTGACGATGATGACGAAGCGCTCGTACCACATTCCGGTGTTGGGAAACATCACGATAGCGAGAACAACCCATGGATTTTGTCTGCAGTATTTAAACCAAAAGAGTTGAGGGGCGGCGACGTTGCAGGTGATCATTGCCCAGTACGCCCACCAGTACGGACCGAAAGCGCGATTGGTGAAGGCATAGATTTCAAAGGGATTGCCGCTGTACCAAGCGATGAAAAATTCCATGGCGTAGGCGTAGCCAACAAGGGAACCGGTCAGCAAAATGATCTTACACATATTATCGATGTGCTTATCGGTGACGAGATCATGGAGGCCGTAGATTTCCCGAAACGGAATCAGGAGAGTGAGCACCATGGCAAATCCTCCGAAGATGGCTCCGGCGACGAAGTACGGGGGAAAGATGGTGGTATGCCAACCCGGGACAATGGAGGTGGCGAAATCAAAGGATACGACGCTGTGCACCGATAGAACGAGTGGGGTAGAAATTCCCGCCAAAATAAGGTAGGCCTTCTCGTAGTGAGTCCAGTGGCGGTTCGATCCACGCCAACCCATGGCGAGAAGACCATAGGCCATCTGGCGGAAGCGGGTTTTTGCACGATCACGAAGGGAGGCGAGATCGGGAATGAGACCGAGATACCAAAAGATCAGGGAGACCGTGAAGTAGGTGGAAACGGCAAAGACGTCCCAAAGAAGAGGACTGCGGAAATTTTGCCAGATGGCGTTGGCGTTAGGCACGGGTGCGAGGAACCAGGCCATCCATACTCGACCAACGTGGAAGGCAGGGAAGATACCTGCGCAGATCACCGCAAAAATAGTCATGGCCTCGGCAGAGCGATTGATGGAGGTCCGCCAATTTTGGCGGGTCAGGAAAAGAATTGCCGAAATCAGAGTGCCGGCATGCCCGATTCCGATCCAGAAAACGAAGTTGGTAATATCCCAAGCCCAACAAACAGGAACGTTTAAGCCCCAAACTCCCACTCCTGTGGAGACGAGATAGGTAAGCATGACTGGGGTGAGGGAGGCCATTGCCCCGAAAAAGATGGTCAGTATCCACCACCACCTTGGGGCAGGTTGCTCAACGATGCGGCAGACGTGCTCGGTGATCCAAGCGAGCGGGCGACGGTTTGCGACGAGGGGACGCCGCTCGAGGTAGTTCGAGGCATGGGCGAAAGCGGCTTGGGCGGAGGAGTTATCGGCTCTCATGGATGACCAGCTTTCGCACCTGATTGGCCATTCGGTTGTGCGGGGTGGCCATTTTCTTCTTGATGGGATTCGGTGTGCCCATGAGAGGGGATATAGTGCATTTTCGCACCGGGCATGGCGGGATTGGGGTTGCGAATGCGCCCGAGATAGGTCAAACGGGGACCGACATTCAGATAATCGAGAAGGGAATAGTTTTGTGGAAGGGAACGAAGTTTACCGACCTCATCTTTTTCATTTTTCAGATCCCCGAAAACAATGGCGTCGGCAGGACAGGCCTGCTGACAGGCGGTCTGGAGAGTTCCGCTTGGAATCCCGAGATCGGCGGAATCACGAGCACGAACGCGTGCTCCAATTTTTGCTTCTTCGATCCGTTGCACGCAGAAGGTGCACTTTTCCATGACCCCGCGCATACGCACAGTGACGTTGGGGTTTTTCTGGAGTTTGATGGTTTCTTCGGTTCCTTTGGGAGCTAGAGGTCCTAGGTAAAGTTTATCTAAAGACCGTTGGTTGTAGTCGAAAAAGTTAAATCGCCGAACCTTGTAAGGGCAGTTGTTGGCGCAGTAGCGCGTGCCGATACAGCGATTGTAAGCCATGACATTAAGGCCTTCATCGTTATGGACGGTGGCGTTAACGGGGCAGACGGTTTCACATGGGGCGTTCTCGCACTGCATACAGGCGACGGGTTGCGAGACAGATTCGGGTTCATCGGGTTCGCCCGTGTAGTAGCGATCTACGCGTATCCAGTGCATTTCACGGCCTTTGATCACCTGGTCTTTTCCAACGATGGGAATATTGTTTTCTGCGGTGCAAGCAGTGACACAGGCGTTACAACCCGTGCAGGTGGCTAAATCGATGACCATAGCCCACTGGTGGTCACCGGTGAATTTTGGATTCTTATAAAAGCTCTGGTTAGGCGGAATATGGCCATCCATGCCAACTTTTTTCACCCAGTCAGGTTTCGCTTGGTATTCAGCGAGGGAGGCTTCGCGAACGAGGTCCCGTCCCTCCATGACTTGGTGTTCTTGGGTGATGGCGAGTTCGCGGGTGCGACCAGTGGGCTTGAGTTGAAGGCCCTGGGCGAGGTAGTCGGTGCTCGAAGTGCGAAGGTGATAGGCGTCGAAACCTGAACCTTTAGCTACTGGCCCAAGAGTTTCTTGGCCGTAGCCGACGGGGAGACTGACCGCAAAATTGACGTGGCCCGGTGCGATGAGGATAGGAGCTTCTAACGAACGGCCTGCGAGGGTGGCTTGGACAACATCCGCGATGAGGGTTCCTTTACTGAGTTCATTTTTTAAGCCCAGAGAATCGGCGGTTTCTTTTGAAATCAAAATGGCATTATCCCAAGTGAGCTTAGTCATGGGATCGGGCCACTCTTGCATCCA
>CAMCDO010000108.1 GCA_945873585.1 Verrucomicrobia subdivision 6 bacterium
TTGGAAGCCAGCGGAACGGAGATTGTCACGGTGGCGTTGCGTCGGGTGGATTTAACGGGGCAGAGGGATCCGCAGGCCGATATGCTGGAGGAAATTGATCAGGATAAATATTTGGTGCTGGCGAATACGAGTGGGGCGATGAATGCGGAGGAAGCGGTGCGATTGGCTCGTTTGGCGGTGGCGGCGGGTTTACCGAAATGGATTAAATTAGAGATCCATCCTGATCCGCGTTATCTCCTGCCTGACCCGATTGAGACGTTGAAGGCGACGGAGATTTTGGTGAAGGAAGGTTTTACAATTCTGCCCTATATCCAAGCCGATCCGGTATTAGCTAAGAGGTTAGAAGAGGCGGGAGCGGCGACGGTCATGCCGTTGGGGGCGCCGATTGGTTCGAATCGCGGAATTGAAACGCGGGCGATGATTGAAATCATTATCGAGCAGTCGAGGATTCCAGTGATTGTGGATGCGGGGTTGGGGGCGCCGTCGCATGCGGCGGAAGCATTGGAGATGGGGGCGGATGCGGTGTTGGTCAATACAGCGATTGCGGTGGCGGAAGATCCTGCGGAGATGGCGAGAGCGTTTCGATTGGGAGTGGAGGCTGGGCGCCGGGGATTTGAGGCAGGATTGGGTCCGACAAGGCGGGAAGCATCAGCGACAAGTCCGTTGACGGGATTCTTGGACGAATAGGTTTTTAGGCGATGAGTGGATCACCTGGAGACGCGCTGGAGGGGTTGCCTTTTGCGAGGTCGGCGGCGGTGGCACGGTTTGAAGATTTAATGTTCGGGTCGATTCGATTGGAGGAGTTAGCGGAGCAGGCTAGGGAGGAGACGCGAAAGAACTTTGGTCGGACGATGAGGTTGTTTGCGCCGCTTTATCTTTCCAATGAGTGCGTCAATACCTGTAAGTATTGTGGCTTTTCTAAGGACAACCCGATTCGCAGGGTGACCTTGAAGCCGGAGGAGGTGGAGGTGGAAGCGAAGCATTTGGCTGGGGTGGGGTTTCGAAATTTACTTTTGGTTAGTGGGGAGCATCCCAAGGAGGTACCGGTTTCCTATTTGGCGGAAACAGTGCGCCGATGTGTCGGGCTTTTTCCCTCGGTGGCCATCGAGGTAGCGCCGCTGGAGGTGGCGGAGTATCGAGAGGTGGTGGCGGCGGGGGCAGAGGGGTTGGTCTTGTATCAGGAGAGTTATGATCGAGCGGCTTATGCGGAGATGCATGTGTCGGGTCCGAAACGGAATTTTGATGAGAGGTTGGGAGGACCTGAAAGAGGGTACGAGGCGGGGTTTCGGAGGATTGGGTTGGGGGTGTTGGTGGGCCTAGCGGATTGGCGGAGGGAGTTGGTGGCATTAGCGGGGCATGTGTCGCACATGATGAAAGTGTGCTGGCGTTCACAAATTACTTTGGCCTTGCCGAGATTGCGGCCGGCGGCAGGTGGGTTCCAGCCGAGGGTAGCGATGTCGGATCGGGATTTCGTGCGGGCGATTTGTGCTTTTCGGGTGGCGTTTCCGCAGGCGGGAATTGTTTTATCAACGAGGGAGCCGGCGAAATTGCGGGATGGGTTGATGGAGTTGGGGGTGACGATGATGAGTGCGGGATCGGAGACGGAACCGGGCGGATATACGGGGGTGGGAAAGGCACGGTTGCATCGGACGGTGAGGGGGCGGGAGGTGGCGTTGGAGGCGAGTGAGTGGGAGGGGGCGGAGGCGACGGAGCAGTTTGAGGTTTCGGACGAGCGGAGTGCGGAGGAACTGAGTAGAGCGCTACGGGGAAGGGGATTGGATCCGGTTTGGAAAGATTGGGATCGGGCGTTAGCGGGGTAAGCGATTGAGCAAGAAGATTACGGTTTTTGCGAATGGGAAGGCGCGGCAGGTTGCGACAGGCAAGACTGTGGCGGAGATGATTCGGGAGATGAGACTAGTGCCAGCGAGTGTTCTAGTAGAGAGGAACGGGGAAGCGTTGTTACGGCAGGAGTGGGAGGACGAGAAGGTAGAACATGGAGATCGGTTGGAGTTTGTGAAGGTGGTGGCGGGGGGGTGAGGGGTGCGGCCTTGCAGGGGTCTGTTCGAGGCGTGATGCGAGGATGAAATAAAAGATCAGCTGATGACGCAGTTGGGGGAGACGGTTTGGACGTCGTCGTGGTCTTCGAGTTCTTCGATGAGGGCGAGAACTTTGGCGGAGGTTTCTGGGTCGGGTGAGGGGGCTTGATTTTCTGGTTCGTAAAGGAAGCGGCTGGCGGTGGGGATGAGTTGGGCGGCGCGGAGGGCTTTATCGACTGTATCGAATTTGTCTGGAGGGCAGATGACTTCGGTGGAGTGGTCGTCGAGGGTTCGGACATCATCGGCTCCTGCCTCGAGGGATACTTCGAGGGCGGTGTCGGGGTCGGTTTTTTCGAGGAGGAACACGCCGTGGCGTTTGAACATCCAAGCGACCGAGTTGGAGCCGCCGAGATTGCCGCCGTGTTTGGTGAAGAGGTGCCGAATTTCGGCCGCGGTGCGGTTTTTATTGTCGGTGGTGGTTTCGACGAGGAGGGCGACACCGCCTGGGGCATAGCCTTCGTACATAATTTCTTCGATGGTGCCGCCGCCTTCGAGTTCGCCGGTGCCTTTGAGGATGGCGCGATCAATGTTTTCGACGGGCATAGATTCGGCACGGGCGGTGGTGATGGCGGTACGGAGTCGGGGGTTGAAGCCTGGGTCGCGACCTGAGAGGCGGGTGGCGACGGTGATCTCTTTGGCGAGCTTGGAGAAGAGGGCGCCGCGCTTGACGTCGGAGATACCTTTGGAGCGTTTGACTTTGGACCAGCGACTATGACCTGCCATGAGTGAAATGATTGAAACTGCGGAAGGGGTAGGTGTCAACGGGAGTCGGACCTCAATCGTGCTGCGAGCATGCTGCGAGCATGAGGGGGGTGTGGGACAACGGAGGTTGGGCGCGGGGTGGTTCTGTGAGAAGGTGGGGTTGATGACGGATGGGCAGGATGGCACGAGCGATGAGATGCTGATCACCCAGATGGCTGGGGGGGATGAGGAGGCGTTTCGTCGGTTGATTGAGCGGCATCAGGATCGGGTGTACGGAACGGTATCGAAGATGATTGGTGATAGTGGGCCTGACGTAGAGGATTTAGCGCAGCAGATATTTCTACGAGTTTGGAAAGCTGCGCCCCGATTCAAGCCTCAAGCAAAGTTCACCACCTGGTTAATGACGGTGACGCGCAATTTGGTTTTCACCTATTGCAGTACGCAGGCGTACAAGATGCGGTTACGGGATGGGGCGGTGAATCCAGACACGGGAGAGGCTTTTATTTTGGAACAAAGAGGAGGGATTGCTCAAAATCCTCGGCAAGAGCTGTGCACAAAGGAGCTGGGAGAGGCGGTCGCAGCAGCTTATCGAGCGCTTCCCGAAAGCCAGCGGATGGTGCTTCATCTTCGCCAGAACGAAAATTTAGGCTATGAAGAGATTGCGATTATCATGAAAACAAGTACATCTGGAGTTAAGTCGTTGATGTTCAGAGCCCGTGATTTCCTAAGAAAAGAACTTTCTGAATATTTGAGCGCACCGAAATGAGAAATGGGCAGTTTAATCCCTTATGAGCAACAGAAGTCGAGATAAGCAGGAGGAGGGGGAGTTGGGGGCAGAGCTGGAAAAGCTTCTGGCCTCGGTACCACCCGCGAAAGCGCCGCCGTGGTTTGCGGCCAAGGTGCTGGCGCGGTTGCGGACGGAGAGGGAAGCGGAGGCGCAGCGCAAGTGGAGTTGGATACCGAGATGGCGCTGGCTGATGGCGGGGGCGGGATGCGCAGTTCTCGCTTTCGGTTTTTTTCAGTGGAAGGATGTGACGCCAACGGTGAGTGATCGTGCGGTCTTCGCAGCTTTGGACGCCTTGGTGAAGGAAGACGCGGACAACCGCTGGTGGGCAGGCCTATGAAAATAAAAGCAGGATACTATTTGTTTATGGTGGGATTGTTGGGCGCGGGTTTGTGGGCCCAACCGTCTCCAGAGGAGGCGATCTCCGGTGAGGGGAAAGCGAATCTGGGTAAACCGCGTCCTCCGAGGATTCCTGATGGCTCGTATGTTCCAAAAAAAGGGATGATCAATCGGGAGAAGGATCAGTTCTGGGCAGGGCCTGGAGAGGAGGATCGGTTTGTCCAGATACTGACGCTGACCCTTGTGTCTAAGGAGCAGTTGGAATTGAAGTTGCAGGATTGGGCGCCCTACCAAAAATTTACGGCTGCGCAGAAAGTGAGGTTGGTTGAGCGGATCGATGAGGTGCGGGTTCAATCTCGGAAAGAGGCG
>CAMCDO010000109.1 GCA_945873585.1 Verrucomicrobia subdivision 6 bacterium
TTGCACCATTATTTTTTGGCGCGAATGATTCATCCCCGAAACCAAAAAGGAAAATAAAAACGAATGAACAATCCTCCGGAAATCTGGGTCAAAGTCTGTCGCGAACTTGAAAAAGTAATCACCCCTGACGCTCTTCACCGCTGGTTCTCTTCGATTGTCCCCTTGAGCTATGAGGCTGGCCGCCTAGTTCTCGGAGTAGAAAACGCCATCTATCAGTACTGGATCGAGGAAAACTACCTCAATCAGCTCCGCGAGTGCGCTACCTTGGCCATTGGCCGTGAGGTGAAAATCAGTTTTGATGTGGTCGGCTCGAAGGATCGTCCTACTCCGACCGCAGAAGACCATCTCTTGCAAGCAGAAGGAAAAGAAAAGTCCAAGCCTCTCTCTGGAGAGCTGGTCAGTCGCTACACCTTCGAGTCCTTTGTCGCAGGGGTAAACAGCCAGTTTGCCCACGCCGCCGCCACTGCTGTGGCTGACGCGCCTGCCCGCACTTATAACCCTCTTTTCATTCACGGCTCTGTTGGCCTTGGGAAGACCCACTTGCTCCACGCGATCGGCCATCGGGTCATGCAAAAGAAAAAAGGCGCCAAAATCGTTTATGTGACCTCGGAACAGTTCACCAATGAGTTCATTTCCGCCATCCAACATGGGGAATTGGTCAAATTTCGCCGTCGCTTCCGTCAGGCCGATTGTCTTCTGATCGACGACGTGCAGTTCTTCTCGGGCAAGGATCGCTCCCAAGAGGAGTTTTTCCACACCTTTAACACCCTCTTTGATGGCAATCGCCAGATCGTCCTAACCAGTGACAGCCCTCCCGGAGATGTGGCCAATCTACAGAAGCGTCTCGTCTCCCGCTTTGAGTGGGGGCTGAGTGCAGAACTGCAGTCGCCAGATATCGAGACCCGCTTGGCTATTTTGCGCAAGAAAACTTCCACCATGCAGGTTCGCTTGGGGGAATCAGTCCTCCATTTCATCGCCGAGCGCGTGAAGACAAACGTCCGACGTCTCGAAGGTGCCTTGAATCGGGTGGCAGCCTGGGCGGCACTCCACGATCGTCATATCACTCCCGTACAGGTGGAAGAGCTTCTCAAGGATTTCATCCAACAGGAGACCAAGCCGATCGTAACGATCGAGTTGATTCAGCGCCGGGTGGCCGAAGGCTATGATCTGAGAATCGCAGATATGACGAGCAAGCGTCGTCCCGCTCACATCGCCCTCCCACGGATGGTTGCGATGTATCTCAGCCGCAAAATGACTGGGAAGAGCCTGCAGGAAATCGGCGAATCCTTCGGGGGTCGCGATCACGGCACCGTCCTGCACGCGTGCAAGACAATCACCTCCAAGATGCAGGGTGATGACCGGCTTCACCAGATGGTGGGCCTACTCACCCACAAGCTCGAAGAGCCTGCTGATCGCTAACTGCGCCACTTCTTCCGCCAGGCCCTGGCTCGAACCACTTTCGTGTGGCTTGAGGTGTGTCGCCGTGCAATTGGCCTCTTTTTATCTATGCAAACCTATGAACCGCTCAACCAAACTCAAACACGGCCGATCTTTTTCTCGGTGCTTACTGGAAACTTTTCCCGAGTTATTCCTGTGGAAATCTCGGGTTCACCCCATCTTGCTCACCAGTACAGAGGGAGATTCGTTTGTCTTGTGAATAGGGGTATAACCAATACGGAATCCTTGTGAAGAGGAGTTCTCCAAATCAACAAGCGCATTTAAAACGCTTTTTATTCGTAGCTTATTCTTGGCACAAGGCTCTCGTCTGCTGTGTCTTAGGCAAAAACGCGTGACTTATCCACTCGCTTATGATTATGGTTGTATTGAATCTATATCTATCTATCCCAAACTTCTGACTCACGAACCTTTATGAAACTCATCCTCCAAAAGCAAAAATTCCTGGGTGCGCTAGCCGCAGTCCAAAACGTCGTAGGTACCAGGACACCCATCGGCATTTTAAATAATCTATTGCTCAAGGCAGATAAAAACCAGCTGATGATCTCAGCTACTGATTTAGACATCGGCATTCGGACGGCTTGTGAAGCGGGCGTTGAAAAAGAAGGGGCAGTTACGCTCCCTGCTAAAAGACTTTTCAGTATCATCCGCGAACTACCCTCAGAAGAGCTTACTCTGGATGTAGACGGTAAGCTTGGTGCAACCATGCGGTGTGGCTCGGCCTTCTTTAAGATCATGGGGATGCCCTCGGATGAATTCCCCGCTATCCCTGAGTTCCCCTCGAAGGGCGGAGAAAAAAACCCGATTTACAAAATAGAGCAAAAGGGACTGAAGGACTTGATGAAGCGGGTTTCCTACGCGATGTCGGCCGATGAGAAGCGGTATGTCCTCAATGGCCTACTCATCTGTCTGAAAGAAGGGAAGCTTACGGTGGTCGCGACCGACGGACGGCGACTCGCCTTAGCGGATCAGGAGCTCGATTTTCCGAAATCAGGCGAACGGGAGTTCATTCTGCCTGCCAAGGCGGTGCACGAGCTCCAGAGGCTTCTGGGGGACAAGGATGACGTCTCCTTTGCCATTTTGGAAAATCAGATACTCTTTTCTTTCGGGCACACCGTGATCGCGGCCAAAATGGTTGAGGGTAATTATCCCAACTATCGTCAAGTCATCCCCGCCGAAGCGAAAGAGCGGGTTACTTTAGAGCGGGAGTTGTTTCTTAACTCCGTTCGGCGGGTGGCCTTGCTCTCGAGCGAGAAAACCAACTCGGTGAAGCTGACCTTTGGCAAACACAACTTGGAAATTGCGGCGAATACCCCCGATGTGGGCGAGGCCCATGAGTCGATTCCCGTTCAGTATAAGGGAAAAGAGTTTACCATGGCCTTTAATCCAGAGTTTTTGGCGGATCCGCTGAAGAATATTGATAGCGACACAATTCATTTCGATTTTATCGACGAGCTCAGCCCCGGAGTCATTCGCTACAACAAACCCTTTCTCTACGTGATCATGCCGATGCGGACCGCCTGAGCCGAGCGGCGTGCTTCGCCGACTCCGCCTTACTTCGGTACGCTGCCATGCAGCTCTTGATCTAGAAAACCTCGGAGCGCGCGTTCTGCTCGCGGGAGCTAACGGACTAGGAAAAACCACTATTCTGGAATCGGTCTCGGTTCTCGCCCGTTTGCGATCATTCCGTACGCGGGCTTTGCGGGACTTGACCCAACATGGGGCCGAAGGTTGGCGAATCGAAGGCTCGTGGGCGGATGAAGCAGGACCAGTTCGGCTGGGGGTGGTTTTTCGGGGGGCGGGTCGAGAGTTGGAGTTGGACGGGCGGGTTGGGGTTACGACCGATGAGTTTTGGGGGAGAGCCCTAACGGTGGTGGCTCATGGGGGGGATACGGTTGTTCTTGAGGGAGGCTCGGCAGAACGGAGGGCAGGATTTGATCTTTTGTTAAGCGAGATTGAGCCGAGCCGACTTCCCGAATTTCGGCGATTGAGGGAGATCACTCGTCAAAGATCGGCTCTCCTTCGCCGTCCCCAGGCTTCGCGGGAGGAGTGGGAGGCGTGGACAACCACACTAGCGGAACTGGCAGCGAGCATACGCCCCGCCCGAGAGGCTTTGGCACGCACCTTTTTGCCTCACCTCGAAAAAGCTCATCGGGAGCTGACGGCTGGAGCGGAAAAACTGAGGGTGTCCTATCAACCCGATGATCCAATTCCTTTAACCGGGGCTGAAAGAGATCGGCTTTGGGAGCAGGAAAGAGAGCGAGGCCTCAACTGTACGGGGCCGCAGCGGGACGATTGGGATTTCAGTTTAGGAGGACGGAGTTTGTCGCGATTTGGGTCGGAGGGGCAGCGACGTTCGGCGAGCTTGGCGGTGCGAATCGCCGAGCTGGAACTGATTCGTGAAGTCAGGCGACGCACCCCAGTTTTGCTAGTGGATGATGCCCTAAAAGAGCTGGACGAAACTCGGCGGGAAGCGTTTTGGAGAATTGTGCCAAAGGAATGTCAGGTCTTGTACGCATCGGCCCATGATCGGCCCCCACAGGGGAGCGATTCGTGGGTTATTCTCGAGATCTCCCCCGGTTCGGGTCGAACGAAATAAGGGGAGGTCTTGCCAAGGGCGTAGCAAACCCGATACGATTTGCGCCCGTTTGATTCACCCAAAGAAAAAAGAAGGAGACGAGTTATGGCCACTGAAGTAGGACCGGTTCAAGCAGTTGAGGCGCCGCCTCTTTGCCCGCTGAAGATTCCCAACCGCTTAGCGCCGACCCCGTCGC
>CAMCDO010000110.1 GCA_945873585.1 Verrucomicrobia subdivision 6 bacterium
TTGCGGCCACTTCTCCGACCAAAGAAGAGAGCGTCGAGGGCTTCCCGTACCTAAGCGAGATCCCGCGGGAGGCACAACTGGGCTTTCTTTACGGCGAACCACCGCATCTCTGGCATCCGCGCGCTCTGGAAAAGCCGCTAGAATTAAACCCTCTGGAAGACGGGTCGGAACATCTTTTGCGCTGTGCACCGCTAGATCGATGCCCCCAAAAAGCAACTCCTTCTCTAACGCCGAACTAAATTCCCCAACCCCTTCGGGAAGTTCATCGCCAAACTCAGATCGTGTATCGCCAGATGTTTTAATCTCACAGATTTCCCACTGAGAGGAGGAGTCTGCGCCGCGAAGTAATTCGACTATCCGACGAGCTTGCCAAATAGCCAAAGGACTGCCGCGTGTCCCAACTCGGTATTTCATCCACTCCCAACTTGGGTTCTGCTCGGTTCCCGCTTTTTACCTAAAGCAAAAAGAATCTCATGAGCGCGAAGAACTTCTTCTGCTCGATGAATTGATCCTAAGGATTCTGGGCGTATTTCGGTTTTGCTCGATAGCTCTTCCAGATCCACCCAGAGCGCATTTGGAAATGATCTTCGTACCCTCGTCATCGTACGAGGAACTCCCAAGTCGATCAGTAGCTCAGGACCACCCGAGCAGGGCTCTGCACTCCAAGGGAGCTCTCCACCTGCTAAAGCCGAGACCACTACCGATGAGACCTCAACCGCTTTGGACCAGCGAACCCATGGAACCACTTCACCCTCCACTTCATTGGCTAGCAGCCGTGCTCGATCCTCCGATCGTGAGGAGATCCATATCGGCCTCGAAGATCTTTTGTGCTCCACCAGCGCGAAACTACGCGCCGTGTGACCTGAACCCAAAAGAAGTAAAGGCCTGGATTCCCTTCCCTGCATCACTTCCTGAAGTGCTTCCGCTGCTAGTCGACCCACAGAAGCATCTCCGCGTCCAAAACCGGCCGCTGCTCGCGCTGCTCGCGCTGCCCTTAACCCAGACTGGAACAAAGCATGCATCCACCGGTCAGCTCCCCCGACCTCACCCGCAGAAGCATAGGCCAATCGTACCTGCCTTAGGATTTCGTTTTCACCAATAACCATCGACCGTAGTCCCGTGGCAACTTCTGCCAGATGCCGCCAGCAGGAGATTCCCTCATGTAGATATAAACCGCGAGCCTCCCTCCATGCTTGCCCGAGATCGGGGGGCATCGATTGGAAAAGAGACTCCATCATTCTTGGGCCACGGTGCTTGGAGCGTCCGTAAATCTCCACCCGATTGCAGGTACTCAGAAAAACCCCCTCGGAAGCCCCTTGGTGTTCCAATAAATAAGGAATCAGACGATCTCCAGCTCCTTCTGTCAGAGATTCCCTCATAGTCAGAGGAGTGGCATGCTGATCCACGCCCACACAAAAAATTCCCTCGTCGAAGCTCATGATCGTAATTTGAGAATTCGACTTTTCCTGGGCTCAGCATTCTTTGGTTTGGAAATAGGCGGTCCAATCAGCTTCTGAACCTCTTTGAGCATTAAAGCGGGAGATTGGGCGTTGGTTGAATTCCATATCTTCTCCCCATCCCTCCCATAAATAGTTACTTTCATTTTGTTTTCATCGTTTCCCCATCCAAGGGCATCAGTCACCTTTCCATCAAAGTCGGCAATCGCACAAAGATCCACCCGAGGGTTCCCAAGGTTTCCGTTCGCTCGATACCAGGGCTGAATCTCTATCCCTTCCTCGTCAAGATTCGCCTTCATCGTGCCCAGCGTCCAACCCTTGAAAAGTGTCCCTAGGGATTTACGAAGATCCACCACCACCGTAACTCGAAATCCTTCGCGTCCTTGCCAGCCGTAAAGTGAAGAACCAAATTCCCTTGTCGTATCCGCCAACGGCTGACTACTAGCGAGAAGGATCATGATCTTACCTTTCGGATTAAGTTCGAAGGGATGACCATCGCAGTTAATCGGTTGAGGCAATGGAGCCGCCCAAGCCGCCCCTGTCATAAGAAAAGCCCAGATAAAACCCACCCTCATAAAATCTCCAAGAGAAAACCTGAAAGGTACTGACTTTCAGGAAAAGCTGGGAGCACAGGGTGATCGGCCGCTTGCCTAAGGATCGTATGGGGCTTAATCCTTCGCCCCCCTTCGATCGCCATTGTCTTTGCCATCCCTAACAATTCCTCACCCCCAACGCGGTGCGAGCATGAAAATGTGGCCAAAAGCCCGCCTGAAGCCAGGACTCGGATCGCTTGCCGATGAAGCTCTGCCATCGCCCTCCATCCTGCATCGTGGCTATTACGACTTTTCACCATTCCTGGCGGATCCAAAACCACCAGATCGTATTCCTTTTTGGGATTCGTGCGTAAAAAGCGGGAAACATCCTCCTGCGCCCAGCGAATCTTCAAATGGTTCTCCTCCGATGCTATCCGAGCCAGAGCTAAGGAGGATTCAGAACTATCCACCCCAGTCACCGCCAGAGCGCCAGCCTTGGCTGCACGCAGTGCAAAACCTCCATTATGGCAAAAGAGATCGAGAACCTTTCGGCCTTGTGAATGTTGTGCAATCACCTTGTAGTTCTCCTGCTGATCCAAGTACGTCCCTGTTTTCTGGCCTCCGCGCAGATCTACCGGCACGGTCATTCCTGCAATCTCCACTCGGACCGGATTCTCTGGAATGTCACCCCAGGCTTCACCTGGTAGACTCTCTAATCCCTCCAGCTTTCGACCAGCAGCATCTCGCCGAATCCAGATTCCTTTGGGTTGAAGGACCTTTATGATTTCACTCTCCACAGATTTCCAAGACTTTTCCATTCCTTCAGTGGTAATTTGAGCGACCAGATATTCACCGTACTGGTCAAGCACCAGCCCAGGAAAGCCATCTGCTTCAGCCCAAATTAGTCTTCGAGCAGGTTGCGCTGACCTTTGTTTTACCGCTTCAAGCAAAGAGACTGCAATGTGTTGAGCATCAAACCCGCCCAAATCGCTACGAAATCTGCGCCAAGCAATGCGGGCGCCCTCACGATAGAAACCCGTCCCCAGAAGCTCGCCCGTCGACGCACGTGCTACGACAGCCGTGCCACTTTTCTCTTGTCCCAAAGGCTCTTCGATTTCGTGGGATAGAATCCACGGGTGCCCTGCCCCAGTTTTAGAGGTTCCGCTCGGCTTGAGTCGGAGCATCCCAAGTTCTAACTCAGTCAACCGCGCAGACCCGCCAGACGCGTTTGGCTAATTTCAGGGTATTCATAAACATCACCCTTGTAGTTTTTTAAGATCACTCGGTCATCCGCCATCCCCACAATGTAGCTCGGACCTATGGGAATCTTTCCACCCCCTCCAGGTCCGTCTACCACATAGGTGGGCACGGCATAGCCTGTGGTATGTCCACGCAACTGCTCCATAATCTCCTGACCCTCACGAATCGTCGTCCGCAAATGAGCCGAGCCCGTGATTAGGTCACACTGGTAGAGATAGTAAGGCCGAACTCGGCACAGCAGGAGTTTATGGAAAAGTTCCTTCAATACTTCCGATCGATCATTGACCCCTTTTAGAAGAACGCTTTGGTTGCCTAAAGGAATTCCTGCATCCGCCAGACGCTCAAGCGCAGACCTCACCTCGTGGGTCAGCTCTTTGGGATGATTCGAGTGCACACTCATCCAAATAGGGTGGTGCTGCTTAAGCATTGCCACCAACTCTGGAGTGATTCGTTGAGGAAGAAAAATAGGGATTCGGGTTCCAATCCGAATAAATTCCAGACTCGGTATCTGCCGCAAGCGGGTTAAAATCGCATTCAACTTAGCATCCGAAAGAAGAAGAGGATCGCCCCCAGAAAGAAGCACATCGCGAACTTCAGGATGTTTTTCCAGATACGAAAAAGCCCCCTCCATGTCCATGGTCAACTCTTGCTCTCCCGCCCCGCTGACCACTCGGCTTCTTGTGCAGTAGCGACAATAGGAGGCACATCGGTCGGTTACTAAGAGAAGGGCACGATCTGGGTATCGGTGAACTAAACCTGGCACGGGCATATTCGAATCCTCCCCACACGGGTCGAGCATTTCTTCTGGAGCCGTGTACGATTCCTCTATCCGTGGCACCACCTGCCGACGGATCGGGCAATCAGGATCGTTCGGATCGATCAGGCCAAAGAAGTGTGGAGTAATACCCAAAGCGAGCTTCTTCCCCGCCAAAATAGTCCCAGCCCTCTCTTCCCCAGTCAGCTGCAT
>CAMCDO010000111.1 GCA_945873585.1 Verrucomicrobia subdivision 6 bacterium
CACCAAAGGCTGCGCCTAAACCCTCGGAGCGGGGTTTCTGCATGAGGACGAGCAGGGTCAAAAGAGTGCAAACGAGGATATTGATCCCCAGTAGAACGTAGATGGCGAGATTAATCATTTTAGGATGCCCGAAGGGTTCGAGCACTTTCTATAATATCGAAAAAAGCCTTCGCGTCGAGACTTGCTCCGCCGACGAGCGCGCCGTCGATGTCGGGCTCGGACATGAGGGCGGTGGCGTTGTCGGGTTTCACGCTGCCGCCGTAGATCACGCGAACATCCGCACCTTTGCTACCGAATTGCTGAGTCAGTAGTACGCGAATCTGGTGGTGAACCGTATTGGCCTGATGAGGGGTGGCAACTTTTCCCGTGCCGATAGCCCAGATGGGTTCGTAAGCCACAACCAGTTCCTCAATCTGATCCGCAGGAAAGCCTGCAAGAGATGCGCGGACTTGGGATTCGATAACGGCTTCGGTCTGCTTTTCTTGGCGTTGTGTAAGGGATTCGCCCAGACAAACAATAGGTCGAAGGTGATATTCGACCGCGGTGATGGCTTTAGCGGCGACAAGGGCATCGGTTTCATTGAAAAGTTGCCGACGTTCTGAGTGACCAAGAATGACGTAGCGGACTCCGAATTCTCGCAGCATCGATCCAGATATTTCGCCCGTGAATGCCCCTTCCTTGTCTTGGTGCATGTTTTGGGCGCCGAGTGCGAGGATGCCGTGACGACCGAGAGCGTCAGAGGCTGCGGGTAGGGAAGTGAAAGGAGGGCAGGCGACGAGATCCATATTGGCGATACGGCTGACACGCGTGCCAATGTCCTGAAGGAGGTCGCGGGTATCGGAGGCGGTGCGATGCATCTTCCAGTTGCCGACCACGATTGGACGGCGGGTGATGACACTTTTCTTGGGTTTCATGAGTTTTTTTGGAGGGCGGCAACACCAGGGAGTACTTTGCCTTCAAGAAACTCTAAGGAGGCCCCGCCTCCTGTGGAGATAAAAGTAACCTGCTGGCTGAAGCCCGCTTGTTTGATGGCAGTAACGGAGTCTCCGCCGCCGATGATGGAGACCGCCTTTTGATTGGCGGCGACGGCTTGGGCGATGGCAAAGGTTCCTTTGGCGCATTCCGGAATCTCAAATACGCCCATGGGACCATTCCAGAGAATGGTGGCGGCGGAGGAAATTTCTTTGGCGTAGGTGGCACGAGCTTGGGGTCCGATATCAACACCTTCCCAGCCATCGGGAATATCTTCCCCTTTGGCGGTGAACTTTCCTGGGGAAACTTGGCGAGCGGCGAAGTCGAGCTTTTCGACAATAAAAGTGTCCTCGGGGAGAAGGAGTTTGACGCCTCGTTGGGCGGCTTCAGCGAGAATTTCTTTGGCGAGGGGGACTTTGTCGGGTTCACAGAGTGATTTGCCGATTTTTTTGCCTTGGGCGAGGCGGAAGGTGTAGCTCATGCCTCCCCCAATCAGAATGGTGTTGGCTTTTTGTAGGAGGGAACGGAGCACGCCGATCTTATCACCGACTTTCGCTCCGCCGAGAATGACAAGGAATGGGCGTTTGGGCTGAGAAAGTTCGGTGCCGAGGTAGCGTAGCTCTTTAGCTAGAAGAAGGCCTGGGGCGGCATGCGCAGCTAGGTGGGCGATTGCTTCGGTGGAAGCGTGGGCGCGGTGGGCGGAACCAAAGGCGTCGTTGACGTAGAACTTGGCGGAACCGAGAAGCTTTTTTGCGAAGGCAGAATCGTTTTTTTCTTCCTCAGAATGAAACCGGAGATTTTCTAGAAGCAGAACTTGGCCAGGAGCAAGGGTAGCGCGGATTTTTTCGGCTTCGGGGCCGACGCAGTCGGAGGCAAAAAGAACGGGGCGTCCGAGCAGCTTGCTGAGGTGAGCGACAACGGGTCGAAGAGAATATTTTTCTACGGGTTGCCCTTTGGGGCGACCGAGGTGGCTCGCAAGGACAAGGGAGGCGCCTTTTTCTAAAAGAAGTTTGAGAGTAGGAAGGGTTTCTTGGATCCGAGTATCATCGGAGATTCGTAAGCCATCGGGGGACGGTTCTAGCGGGACATTGAAGTCGCAGCGGACAAAGACCTGTTCCCCTTTGGTTTGGAGGTCTTGGACGGGGAGGTGGGACACGGAGAATCAGCCTGCGATGTGGCGGAGAAGGTCGACACAGCGGTTGCTGTAACCCCACTCGTTGTCGTACCAACTGACGAGTTTAAAGAATCTTTTATTCAGGCCCATTCCTGAGGTGGCGTCAAAAATACTCGAGGCAGGGCTATGAATGAAGTCGGAGGAAACAACCTCATCGGTGGTGTAAAGGAGGATGCCCTTAAGATAAGTCTCGGAAGCCTTTTTCATGGCTTGGCAGATTTCCTCGTAGGAAGTGTCTTTGGTGGTGCGGACGGTGAGATCGACGACACTGACGGTGGGCGTGGGGACGCGGAAGGACATGCCCGTGAGTTTGCCTTGGACTTCAGGGCAAACGAGGCCGACGGCTTTGGCGGCACCGGTGGTGGAAGGGATGATGTTAATGGCGGCGGATCTTCCGCCTTTCCAATCCTTACGGGATGGACCATCGACCGTTTTCTGGGTTGCGGTGTAGCTGTGGACGGTGGTCATGAGTCCTTCTTCCACTCCAAAACCCTCTTTAAGGAGAACGTGCACGAGTGGGGCGAGGCAGTTGGTGGTGCAGGAAGCGTTGGAGATGATGTGATGTTTTGCGTGGTCGTACTTGAGATGATTGACGCCCATGACAACGGTGATGTCCTCCCCTTTCGCCGGGGCGGAAATAATGACCTTGGAGCAGCCTGCAGTGAGGTGGCCCTTAGCTTTATCTGCTTCAGTGAAGAGGCCGGTTGATTCGATGACGTAGTCGATGCCGAGATCTTTCCATGGCAAGGCGGTAGGACCTTCTTTGACGGCAAGGCACTTGATTTTATGACCATCAACGACGAGAACATCGTCTTCGGGAGCGGAAGGGGAGGATTTCTCGCTATGAACTTGCCCGGGGAATCGGCCTTGGGTGGAGTCGTACTTCACCAGGTAAGCGAGGTTATCGGCGGGGACGAGATCATTGATGGCGACAACATCAAACTTCTTCCCGAGAAGGCCTTGTTGGCAAAGTGCACGAAAAACAAGGCGTCCGATTCGTCCGAAACCATTGATTGCAATTTTTTTATTAGCCATAGAAGTGGAATAACGTAGCGAAGCGACGGAGATGCGTCAACGAACGACTGGGTGGGCAAGAAAGGAGACGGAGCTACGGCCATATTCTCGGTGCCAGACAGTTTCGATTGGGGTGAGAGGGCTCCATTTTGAGGAGCAGGAGTGTTCCCAGATGATTCGGCCGTTTGGGCGAAGAAGAAGATGGAGGCCTTGAACTACGGGCCAGAGAGAAAGTTCGGCGCCGGTTTTGTCGTAGGGTGGATCGAGAAAAATAAGATCAAAAGAAGCGGGGGTGGCCCGCGGAAGCCAAGCTTCCACGGAAGACTCAATGACGGGCGAATCATATTGGAGGGAGGATATGTTTTGTCGGAGAGCCGCGGCGGTACGGAACTCTTGTTCGACAAAGAGGGCGGAAGCGGCGCCGCGACTGAGGGCTTCCAGTCCGTAAGCTCCGGTCCCAGCGAAGAGATCGAGGATATGGGCCTCGGGGACGAGGGCGCCGAGGGCGGAGAAGACAGCAGCACGGACGCGATCTTGGGCGGGGCGGAGATCGGGCAGATCGGGGACTTGGAGGCGTCGACTGGAGTGGGTGCCCCCCGTGATACGAAGATAGCCTCCCCCTCGTCGGGGATGACATGGGGCCGATTTTTCCGTATGACGTAAGGATGCCTTCTTCATTGCAACCTAAGTGGTGTATCATTTTGAATCCCGCCGCCAAGGGAGATCAAGCGCGGCGAACACTGAAGCGGGTGGCGCATCTCGCGCCCGAGGCGAAGGTTTATTTGACGGAAAAACCAGGGCACGGCGTAAAGCTAGCGCGGGAGGCCTCGGAAAAAGGGTACACCACGGTGGTGGCGGCGGGTGGGGATGGCACGGTCAACGAGGTGGT
>CAMCDO010000112.1 GCA_945873585.1 Verrucomicrobia subdivision 6 bacterium
GCTTGGACAACATCCGCGATGAGGGTTCCTTTACTGAGTTCATTTTTTAAGCCCAGAGAATCGGCGGTTTCTTTTGAAATCAAAATGGCATTATCCCAAGTGAGCTTAGTCATGGGATCGGGCCACTCTTGCATCCACCCGTTATTGGCATAGCGACCGTCGTCGAGTGCGCCCGAGTGAGTGAAGACCGCTTCGAGGGAATGGATATCGTCGGCAGGAGCGACCTCAATAGAAGAAAGGAGAGTGGCGATTGCGCTGGGGTTGGCAGTGCGAGGGGAACTGATTGCAAGAGATGGAACAAATCCTTCGCGAACAAAGTCCTGCCAAGCTTGTTCTAGTTTTTCGCCCGTAAGGTTGGTGCGGGTGGCGAACGTCTCGCGGATTATGGAGGGTCCGACCGGTTTTGATTGGTCGGTGAGTGACGTTAGGAATTCTAATTGGCTCTGGCCGGCCCAGAGGGGCTGGATGGTCGGCTGAATCGAAAGATAGGAACCGTCGGCGGCCAAGGTGTCGCCCCATGATTCGAGGTAGTGGGTTCCAGGGATGAACCAATTGGCGCGGGCTGAGGTTGCGTTGAAGAAGGGAGAAAGATGAATCGTATTGGGAATGGAGGATTGAAGTGAGGCCCAGTCTAAATCTGCGGGGGCGTTGTAGACGGGATCTCCTCCTAGCAAGACGAGCGTACGAATAGTGCCGCTTCTGACTTTATCTGCCAAAGAGGCAAGGTTGGCGGAAGGGGCGCTGAGTTGGGTTTGAACAAGCAGAGTTGTGCCGATGGCTCCGAGAGCGGAGTTAAGAGCAAGGGCGAGCGCTTGAATGGCGACGGGTTGGCGACGGCCGACGAGGATAAGTGAATTTTGCCCGTGCGCCACGAGATCGGCTGCGCACTCCCGAATCCAAGCGGGGTCGATACCTTTCGGAAGAGAGAGATCAGGCGCCTGCTGTAAAAGAGTGTTAAGGTCGGGAGTTGAGCGGAGGCTACGAATCTGGCGAGCGAGCTCAAGAAGGAAGGCTCCTGCTGCGCTGGCACGGAGGCGGAGACGATGGTCGGCCATCGTGCCGGTGAGGGAGAACCTGGGTTCCGCCACATAGAGGCGATTCATTTTATCATCAGGTTTCCGTGTTCGTCGGCCACTGGCGAAGCCGCGAGTATCGGGAATATCTCCCTCGTCAGATCCTAAGAAGTCGCAATCGAGGGAGAGAATAGTAGAGGCGACGGCAAGCTGAGGGCGGAAATCGGTGTTTGGTCCGAAAGCCAAGGAGGATGCAGTGAGGTCTCGCCCTGAACTGAGGGGATCATAGACGGCCCAAGTGGCTTGGGGGAATTGGCGGAGCAGATTATTACGCAGGCGCTCGCGACTCGGAGATAAGGTTTCTTCTGCAAGAATCGCGAGAGAGGCACCCGAGGAACTGCTGGCTTCAGCGCGGATTCGGGTTACCTCTGCGGCCCAATCTTCTGGTGTGGCTTTTTTGTTGGCGCGAGAGAGAAAGCGTCGTCGGGCTGGATCATAAAGATCGAGAATGGATGCTTGAGCGTGATTATCGGTAGCCCCTTGGCTTACGGGATGGAGAGGATTGCCTTCCATTTTGACGGGGCGCCCATCAAAAGTGGTGGCGAGAAGAGGAATCGACCCGCGGCGACGCGGTTGGGCCGTGGCAAAAGACATCTTCTTCCCTGAAACTACCCACTCGGGAGACTGAGTGAAGGGAACGAGGTGGGCTTCGGGGCGACGACAACCAGAAAGGCTAAGACCAGCCAGAGCCAAGGAGGCTCCCATTAGCCGTAAAAAGGTTCGACGAGAAAGAGGATCGTTTTCCCACTCAGCTGCGCCTTTCGGAAATTCGCGGTGAAGCCACTCTTCGAAGTCAGGGGTACGGGCATACTCCCCAAGGCTACGCCAGTAGGTCCGGCCGGTGGTGGGTGCAGAAGGATGTTGCAGGATGCGTTTCATGGGAAAATTAGCGATGGCACCCACTGCAGCTAACGGGCGGTTTCACATTCCATTCTTTGACAAATTTTTCACCGAGCTCACGTTGGGTGGTAGTTGCGGGAGGTATCCAATCCATATTGGTAACTTGATCGAGTGGACGTAGATGATTTTCGGGGGCTCGATGGCACTCTAAGCACCATCCCATGCTGTGGGGTTTAGCATGGTAGACGACCTCCATGTGGTTGACCTTGCCGTGGCAAGCCACGCAGCTAACGCCACGATTCACGTGAACGGCGTGGTTGAAGTAGACGTAGTCAGGAGCTTTGTGGATACGAACCCAAGGAACAGGGTTCCCACTTTTCCATGATTCTCGGACTGCCGCTAATTTGGGACTGAGGGATTTAATTTGGGTGTGACAATTCATGCAGGTTTGGGTGCTCGGAACATTGGAGTGGGAGGATTTTTCCACTCCGGTGTGGCAGTAGCGACAATCCATTCCAAGCTGATTGACGTGAAGAGAGTGGTCAAAAGCGACCGGCTGAGTGGGTTGGTAACCGACGCGTGTATATTTTGGGGTAAAATAGTAGGCCATCCCGGAAACCACGCTGGCGGCAACCACCGTCAGACACACCAGAATTTTGATAGGCAACCAGTTGGTGTAACGGGGGAAAATATTGGCCATGGATTCCTAGGAAGAAAATGAATGAGATTGCGCTACCAATCGGGAGGATGAGAAGAAATACGACACGGTCCTAAAATGGGGCCTTTAAGAGGCTTCTTCAAGTACCCATTAGAAGTATTAAGGATAACCCGCTTTGTATTAGATTTCTTAACACTGCTTTTCTCCTCCCAGAACCCACCGCCGTATCAAGGCCGAGAGGGTACGCCGATATCTTTTTGGCGGAAGGAGTTGAAATCCTGCAAAACTATTGGAGACTCCATTCATGACACGAACTTCTTTGCGGGGCTTAGCCTTTCTTTCCGCTTTCGCTCTGACCTTAGCGAGCGCTCAGGCCGAGATTCGTGAGACGAGTGTTTGGTGGTTACCGCGCAACGTGAACATGTTCGGGCATGACGTGGATTTTCTTTTTTATATTATCCTCTTTCTAACTGGGGTTGCTTTTATCGGGGTATTTTTTGCGATGATCCTCTTCCTGATTCAGTACCGCTATCGCCCAGGAGTCGCCGCAATTCACACCCACGGAAATAATGCTTTGGAGGTGGTTTGGACCACGATTCCGGCCTTTATCTTTTTGGCTTTGGCTATTTATGGTAATGAGCAGTGGAGTAAGATGCGTCGTCAGACTCCTCCTGCGAACGCCCTGCCCGTAGCGGTGGTAGGGGAGCAGTTCGGTTGGAACGTTCGATATCCTGGACCCGATGGCAAATTAGGTAAAATGGTTGCGGCCAAGATTTCCAAGGAGAATCCTTTCGGGATTGATTTGGCTGATCCCGCAGGATTGGATGATTTCACCACCTACAATGAGCTGGTTTTTCCTGTCGGTCGACCTGTTCGCCTTTATTTAGGCTCCAAAGATGTGATTCATGCTTTTTACGTTCCTGAGTTTCGTTTGTATCAGGATATGGTCCCTGGCCGAGTGTACGACTTTGTTTGGCTGAAGGCGGAGGCCACAGGAAATTTTCAGTTGGCTTGTAATCAGCTTTGCGGCCAAGGCCACTACAAAATGTTCGGTAAACTATCGGTCGTGCCTGAGCTCGACTACGAAACTTGGGCCAAGGGCAAAACCCCCCCGCCTGTGACAATGACGGGGCGCTAAGGAGAAAAATAACAGCATGAGCACCACAACCTTGAATCATTCGATCGAATCCCATGGCCACGACCACGCGGAGGTGACGGGCTGGAGAAAGTATATCTGGTCTTTGG
>CAMCDO010000113.1 GCA_945873585.1 Verrucomicrobia subdivision 6 bacterium
TCTGCCAATGGATCAGTTACCATAAATTCCTTACCAGCTCGCTTTCGTCACCCCAGGAATTTCCCCACGTAGGGCCATTTCCCGGAACTGAATACGGCTGACACCGAAACGCCGAATATAACTACGACGACGGCCAGTAATCGAACACCGGTTATACTTCCGGGTCGAAAACTTTGGTTTCTTCTTCTGCTTAAGCCGCCAGCACTTCTTGGCCATGAGGTGTCTCCTTATTGCCGGTCTTGGCGGCTTGATCTGGCGAGTGGGATCTCGCAATGAAAGGCATACCCATTTGCACCAGCATCTCGCGGGTTTCTTCCCGGTCTTTGCCAGAGGTTACAAAGGTCACATCAAATCCTAGATTACGTTTCACCCGATCGATCTCGATTTCCGGAAAAATCGAATGATCCTTTACCCCAAGGGTATATCCACCTCGTCCGTCGAATCCACCATTCGGGATACCGCGAAAATCACGAATCCTAGGCAAAGCCGCCCGAATAAAGCGCAAGAGGAAGTCATACATCATTTTACCCCGCAAGGTCACTTTGCAGCCAATTTCTTGATGCAAACGAAGATTGAAGTTCGAGATACTCTTTTTCGAACGAGTTTTAATCGGCTTTTGTCCTGTGATCATCGTTAGGTCATTCAAGGCATCTTCTAAGGCCACTTTAATATCAGTCGCCGAACCGACAGAGCAGTTCAGCACAATTTTTTCCAGCTTCGGCACTTGGTGCGTGTTGGTGTACCCACGAATCTTGATCATCGCAGGAACCACTGTTTTTAAATAATGAACTTTAAGATCGTTTTCCATAACTTACTTCTTCCCCTTCACCGTCTTCTCTTTGCCCTTCTTGGCCACTGCCTTCTCCCCCTTGGGTCGGGAGATCAGCTTTAAATTCGAGATATGCACCGTGCCTTCACGCTCCATCACGCCACCCTTTGGGTTTTCTTGAGTCGGCCGAACATGCTTCTTGATCATGTTCACTCCTTCGATCAAAGCCCTTGAAGAGTTCGTGATAATTTCAAGCACCTTCCCCTTGCGACCCCGTTGGGAGCCGCTAATCACCAAAACCTCGTCTCCCTTATGTACATGAAAAGTTGTCATAAAACTTTTTAGAGAACCTCAGGCGCTAAGGAAACAATCTTCATGAAATTCCGATCACGCAGTTCCCTCGCGACCGGACCGAAAATGCGGGTGCCCCGCGGATTAGAATCTTTGTCGATGATCACTGCAGCGTTGCTATCAAAACGCAGATAAGATCCATCCGTCCGACGAATCGGATAACGCGTACGCACAATTACCGCGCGCACCACTTCACTTTTCTTCACGGTTCCATCGGGAGCCGCTTCTTTTACGTTGGCCGTCACGATATCACCGATCCGCGCCACCATCGTCTTACGACCAATCACCCCGATCATCGTAGCCCGTCGAGCGCCCGTGTTATCTGCAATATTAATCCAGGAACGAATTTGAATCATGCCAGTACCTCGGCTTTGCTCTCAGCCTGTTTAACTACTTCCACTAAATTCCAACGCTTGAGACGGCTGAGCGGACGGCAGGCTACGATGCGCACCATATCGCCCTCTTTCGCCTTCTTCTCTTCGTCATGAGCATAAAACTTTTTCCGCAGACGGATGATCTTTTTGTACTTGGGATGAGGCATCCGGCGTTCCACCTGCACGACAATCGTCTTTTCCATCTTGGCGGAGATCACTTCGCCAGTCAGCTCCTTCAGTACGGAGATATGTTCTGCAGTGGTTGCCATTACGCGCCTTTTCCTGGAGTCGCTAAACGAGACTCCGAACGGGCAGTCTCAATCCGAGCAATCGTCCTGCGAATTTCTCGCAACCGAGTCGGTTTTTCCAGCTGCCCAGACTGCTGTTGGATACGGAGTTGAAAGCGCTCACGACGGAGTTCTTCCGTCTTGCGCTCCAACTCGGCCTCTTTCAGGCCTCTGAATTCTTCGATCTTCAAAATACTAGTCTCCTCTCACGGGTGATAAAGCGAGTCGCCATCGGTAGCTTGCTCGCCGCTAGCCGAAAGCACTCCTTCGCATCAAGTTCCAATAAACCGTCGAGCTCGAAAAGGATAGTCCCTGGTTTAATAACTGCCACCCAAAACTCAGGCTGCCCCTTCCCTTTTCCCATCCGTGTTTCTGGGGGGCGGGAGGTAACCGACTTGTCCGGGAACACCCGAATCCACAATTTACCCTTCCGATTCATGTTTCTTGTCAGCGCAACTCGCGCCGCTTCGATCTGAATATTCGTCAACCAGCAACGACCCAGCGACTGTAAACCGAAGGCGCCGAAGGCCAAAGTAATGCATCGCGTGGCGAAGCCCTTGCGGCTACCGCGCTGCGTTTTGCGGAATTTTACGCGTTTGGGGAGTAAAGGCATAGTGGTAGATCCGCCAGTTAAGCGGCTTCGTCTCCTAGGCAGATCCAGACTTTAACCCCGATTTTTCCTGCCACCGTCAGGGCCTCAGCAAATCCGTAATCAATATTCGCGCGCAAGGTGTGCAACGGAACTTTCCCTTCGTGGTACTGCTCTGTCCGCGCGATTTCTCCCCCACCCAAACGTCCTCCCACCCGAATCTTCACCCCAGCCGCCCCGAAATCCAGAGTGGTCTGCAAAGCTTTCTTCATCGCGCGACGGAACGAAACCCTGCGCTCCAACTGCAAAGCAATATTTTCTGCCACCAGCTGAGCGTCCAACTCCGGATTCTTAATTTCCTTCACGTCGATGAGCAACTCCCGATTCGGCGTCAGCGCTTGGGTATCTTCGCGTAACTTATCCAGTTCACTCGCTTTACGCCCGATCACCAGTCCAGGGCGAGCGGTGTGCAAGGTCACCCGGACGCGATTCGAAGCCCGCTCAATCACCACTTTGGAAATCGCCGCACTCTCCAAACGCTTCTTAATGAAATTACGAATGGTGTAGTCCTCATGTAGAAAAATGGGGAAATTCTTTTTATTCGCATACCACACCGAGCTCCAGTTCCGCCGGAGGGGTAAACGAAATCCAACTGGATGAGTCTTTTGTCCCATAACGCCTTATTCCTTTGCCGGAGTTTTCACTCGGGCCACTTTCTTTTCTTTCTTCTCCGCCTTGGCCGCCTCGGGCGGTGCTTCCTGTAAGGTCATCCGAATATGGCTGGTCCGCTTCCGAATCGGACCTGCACTGCCACGGGCTTTCGGTTGAAAACGATGAAAAGTAGGACCTTCCCCAACCATAATCTCATGCACCACGAGATTCTCCGCGGGAATCGAGTGCTTGTTCTCCGCATTGGCCACCGCCGAACGCAGTGTCTGCACCAAAAGACGAGCCGATTTCTGCGGGGCAAAACGCAAACGGGCGTCTGCTTCTGGAGCGCGTAGCCCCCGTAGGCAACGGGCGATATCCCGAATTTTAAAGGCGGACATACGCGCGTACTTCATTTCTGCGCGAGCAGTGCGAATTTCTGTACTCATTTTTGTGCGAGAACCGAAACTCGGTCCCCTACCTTGGGTTGAATGCCATCCGTCAGCTTTTCCGTCATTCCAGCAGAAATGAGTTCACGGACTTCCAACAGACGACAATTTCCAATCACCTGATCCCCACGCAC